>DATCFJ010000129.1:0-13893 GCA_036509605.1 Polyangiaceae bacterium
CGCGCACGGCGACTGCTGCCGGCCGTGTTCGCCCTGTTGCTCATTACCCTTACCGTCTCGCTCACGCTGGTTCCTGACAGCCTCGCACAAACGCGCAGCGATGCCGCAGCAGCGCTGATCTACTTTAGCAACTGGTGGCAGGTGCTCGAGCACCATTCCTATTTCATGGAAGTGGAGCGGCGACCGCTACTGTTGCATCTGTGGTCGCTTGCCGTTGAAGAACAATTCTACCTAATTTGGCCACTAATCGTGGTGCTTCTGGCACGCAGCGCGCGGCGTTGGTTGGGCCCCGTGGCGCTGCTCGGAGCGGCGAGCTCCGCGCTCTGGATGGAGCACCTGTTCGACCCGACGGCAGATCCGACCCGCGTCTACGTCGGCAGCGACACTCGCATGTCCGGCTTGCTACTGGGCGCGACGTTGGCCGCTTCGCTCACCGCGCCGTTGGCCTGCGCAGCGCCCCTCACCCGCGCAGCTCGCGTCGTGCGCGAAGCGCTCGCACTCGGTGGCCTAGCGGTGCTCGCCTGGGCGTTCGTGTATTTCGACAGCCACACCCCGTTTCTGTATCGGGGTGGCCTGGTGATCGTCGATCTGGCGAGCTGCGCGTTGCTTACGGGTCTGGTTCTGCCAACCGTCGTCGCGAGGCTGCTCGGCGGAGCGCCCTTGGCCTGGCTGGGGCGCCGCTCGTATGGCCTATACCTGTGGCATTGGCCGATTTTCGCGCTGACGCGCCCGGACTTCGATGTAGCCCTGAACGGTTTGCCGTTGCTTGCGTTGCGACTCACGCTCACCGTTTTGGTCAGTGAGGTCTGCTACCAACTAATAGAAACGCCGGTACGGCGCGGCCAGCTGCGTGTGCTGTTACGTGCGCGCCCGCTCGTGTTCGGGGTGTCTGCCGCGTTGCTCGGAAGCCTCGCTGCCTCGCTGATATTGCTATCCGGCATGCGAGTCGCGGCGGCTCGAAACACAGTCAGTGCGAGTGCGAGAGTAGCCGCTAGAACCGCCGTGGTGGTTCGCGCCGATCCACCCGCGGCTGATGGCGCGCGGCCTACGAACACGCTGCGAACAGTCCCCGGCGTACCACTCGATCCGGCGTGGCCAAAAACGCTCACCTTGCTCAGCGATTCGGTAGGACTAGCGCTCGGCAAGGCGCTGCCTGCTGCGCTGCCGAGCTGGAAAGTTGAAGTGCTCGGTCGACCAGCGCTCATGGTCAAGCAAGTGGTCCCGGAGTTCCTCAATGCGCGAAGCGTTGGGACGGTGGTGGTCGTCGCGCTCGGCTACAACTCCCTATTCGAGAGGGATCGCAAGAACTACCGTCGCTGGACGGAGCTCTGGGACCACGGCGCGGAGAGGCTCGTCTCCGATCTGAAGGCGTGCGGCGCCAAGAAGGTGGTCTGGATCACGCTGCGTGAACCGACGGCCGAGCTCGTCACCGACGCCGGGCGGGATCAGTACGAACGCTACGCGTGGTTCTTCCCCTACGTGAACGAGCGAATCCGCGCGCTCGCGGCCCGTCATCCCGAGCTAGCGATCGCCGATTGGCAGGCCGTCTCCAACGTCCCAGACATCACGAAGGATCTGATTCACCTGAGCCCAGCGGGGGTGGCGTTAATGACCGACACCATCGCGCGAGCCGTTTTGGGCCCTGAACCTGTGCGCTAGGTTTGGCGTGGCCCGAAGCCGCGCTCGCGTGCTACGCCATATGCATGCAACGCATTGCGGTGATCGGCGGCGGAATCGCCGGGCTCACCGTAGCGTTGCGCCGCGCTGACACGGGGGATCAGGTGACCCTGTTCGAGGCGGGTCCGAGAGTCGGGGGTCAGCTGTCGAGCGAGTTGCGGGACGGCTTTCTGATCGAGCATGGCGCCGAAGGCTTCGTGGCGCGCAGCGAAGCGGTTCCTGCGCTGGCCGCGGACGCCGGCATCCCCGATCGTTTGGTCGATCAGCTCGAGCAGCGTTCATTTCGCTTCGACGGCACACAACTGCTCGAGCTGGCACCCGGTGAGGCGGGGCGCCTACTTGGTTTCCAAGTACCAGCGGACGAGCTTGGACGCGGCATACGCTCGTTCGTGCGCGGCATGGGCGAGCTGCCCGAACAGCTCGCTTTCACGCTCCGCGATCGAGTCGCGCTGCACTTAAATAGCAAGGTCAAGAGCGTTTCCGCCCACGCGAACGGCGTGAGGCTAATCAACGCAGAAGGCGAAACAACCGAATTCTCCAGTTTGGTAGTCGCCACCACCGCGCGCGACGCCGCCTCGCTGCTAAGCGACGCATTCGGGTCGACCGCTCTAGCGTTGCAAGACTCGGCCCAGCTATCGAGCTTGACCGTGTCGCTGAGCTTTCGACGCGAGGCCATCGCTCATCCATTGCACGGCACCGGCTTCATCGTGCAAAAACCAGAGCAGCTCGAAGGCCTTCGCGCAGTGACTTTCAGCTCGAGCAAGCTGCCCCACCGAGCGCCCGCGGGTTACGCGCTATTGCGCTTGTTCTTCCGACCTTCCGAGCACGATCTGCAAATGCTGTCGGATGCCGCGTGGGCTGAGCGCGGCCTGCGTGCCTTGGCTGGCACCCTGCCAATCTCGGGCAGCGCCGAGCACGCCGTAGTGTCGCGCTGGCCCAACGCACTGCCAGTTTTCGACGACGCACACCGTGAACGCGTCAGCGTGCTATCTGCGGCCTTGTCCGGGAAAAGGATCTGGCTCGCTGGCGCGGCGTTCCACGGTTCCGGGATCGACGCCGCGATTCGCTCTGCCGAAAGCGCGGCCAAAGCACTATCCTTATGAGCGACAGTCCGCGCCTGGCAAGTCAGCCTATGCTGTCGGGCGTTGGTTCTTTGCTGCGCTATGCGCACAAACCGCTCAAGCGCTTCGAAGACGCGCGCGGCTTCTCGCCCCGCGCTACGGCATTCCAGATTTTCGACACCTACCACCTGATCATTTTCGACCCAGAGCTGATCGAGACGGTACTGATCAGCGAGCACGCTGCCTTTTCCAAGGACGCCCTCGTGCGCGATCTCGAGGCGATCTTGGGCAAGGGCCTGCTGAGTAGCGAAGCTGAGCAATGGCGGCGCCAACGCAAACTCACCGCTCCCTCGTTTCAGCGTAGCGAGATCGCGGTCTACGGCGAGCAGATGGTCGACTGCGCCGAGCGGTTCGTGGCCGAGCTCAAGGACGGCGAGGTCTTCGACGCGCACGCAGCCATGATGCACCTCACCCTCGACATCCTGGTACGCACTCTATTCGGCACTGAGGTCTCTCGCGTGCGCGAGGTCGAAGTCGCGCTGGATGGCGTGATGTTCGAGTACACGCCGCTGCGCATCTCGCTCCGCACCGGGCTACCGGCGTGGCTTACGTTCCGCAGTCGCCAGCGCATCGCCGGGCTTCGCAGCGCGCTCGACTCCGTGCTGCTGGAGCTTCTCGCCGAGCGCAAACAGCGCAGCCTGCCGGGCACGGAGCTGCTGTCACGATTGTTTTCTGCGAAAGACGCGGACGGCGGGCTCAGCGATGCCGAGCTTCGCGACCAGACGATGACTCTGTTCCTCGCCGGGCACGAGACGACGGCGCTCGTGCTCACCTATGCGTTGCGCTTGCTCGCTCTGCATCCAGCCGCTGCCGAGCGTGTGCAACGCGAGCTCGCGCATGTCCTGAACGGGCGAGCCCCAACCGTCCAGGACCTACCTGACCTCGTTTTTGGCCGCGCGGTGCTGGACGAGACCATGCGCATGTTTCCGCCGGCCTACGCGATTGCTCGTGAAGCTCTGCGCGACTTCGAGCTCGGAGCGCTGGAGTGCCCGGCGAAGACCGAAGTCATCGTTGCGCCTTGGGTCATGCATCGGGACCAGCGTTTCTTCGCTCAGCCCGAGCTGTTCTTGCCCGAGCGTTGGCTCTGCAAGCCAGAGCTACCGCGCTGCGTGTACATGCCCTTCGGCGCCGGACCTCGCGTTTGCATCGGTAATCACTTCGCCATCACCGAAGCCATGCTGGCCTTGGCAGTACTGCTGACGAGCGGACGCTTCAGCCTCGCTCAAGGGCCGCTGCTCAAGCTCACGCCAGCGATCACGCTGCGCCCAAGTGGACCCGTGCAAATGCGCTTCGAGCGTCATTGACGCGGACGGCGTGCCGCGGCTTTCTCGACGTGCCGAGGCAATGCTATGGCCGTCGTCATGCTGCATCCCCAATCCATCGCGAGTTTTGGTCTCTTAGCTGTAACCCTTGGCTGCGCTGGCTCACCTCCGCCGGTCGAGCAAGCGCCGACACCGCCCACGTCATCGCTGCCGCCAGCACCCGTCGAAGCAACTAAATCGCCGGCGCCCGAGAAGCCCCCCGAGCTGCCGAAGGTCGAAAAGCCGCCGGCACCGACACCCGTGTTTCGCGTGACTGAAGGCATCGCCACGCCGGAGAGCGTGCTCTACGACGAAGCCAACGATCGCTACTTGGTGTCGAACATCAACGGTAAGCCTGACGAAGCCGACAACAACGGCTACATCACGGAGCTGTCGCCAGACGGCAAGGTCATCAAGGACAAGTTCATCGCCGGCGGCGTCGGCAAAGTGAAGCTCGACGCGCCCAAGGGTACCGGCATCTTTGCTGGCATCTTGTACGTTTCGGACATCACGGTGGTGCGCAAGTTCGATCTCAAGACAGGTGCGCCAAAGGGGGACATCCCGGTCCCGGGCGCCACGTTCTTGAACGACATTGCGGTCGCCAAAGACGGGCGCGTGTTCGTCTCCGACTCGGGCATCAAGTTCACTGCTACCGGACCCGAGCCGACCGGAACCGACGCCGTGTACGTCATCGAGAAAGGCAAGCTGAAGCCTGTCGCCAAGAGCAAAGATCTAGCAGGGCCCAACGGCCTGCTCGCCGTAGACAAGGGTGTGCTCGTCGTCACGTTCGGCACCAACGAGCTGTACCGCCTCGACGATAAGGGCGTGAAACAAGACGCCACGAAAATTCCAGGAGGCGCTTTGGACGGCATCGCGCAAGCCGGGGAATCCCTGTTGGTATCGAGCTGGCAGACGTCGACCGTGTACCGCGGGACGCTTGGCGGAACGTTCGAACCAATCCTAACGGAGCTCAAGTCGCCCGCGGATATCGGCTTCGACAGCAAGCGAAAGCGCGTGCTCGTACCGCGTTTCCTCGAGAGCGCCGTGGAAGCCTACGACCTCAAGTAACGCGCGACGTGCGACAAAATAGTCACAGCAAGAAAGCGGAGGGGCTCTACGTGGTGGCGGCTCCCGCCAGTGGGACAAGAGTCCGGCTGCGGGAGCTCTCACCGCAGTAAGCACAGCGGCGAGGGGCATTGCGGTTGTGGGCGCGGCCGAGGCCGAGGCTGCTCGTGGTGTCGGGGTTAACGCACCTGGCAGAAGCCATGCATGTTAGGGTCGCAGTGTTCGACTTGAGCGGGTTGAGCGGAGCATGCACGCGGGCAACCGCAAAGCGTGACGGGGACAACATATGACTGCACGAATCCTTGTTGTGGAAGACGACGACGAGACACGCGAAGCCGTCGCCGGTGCGCTTCGTGATCTCGGTTATGACACATCGGTTTGCCCGGACGCGCGCACTGCACGGGCGCATGCGGACGTCGACATCGTCGTGACCGACATTCGCATGCCGGGCGAAAGCGGGCTGGAGTTGTGCGCCGATATCGCCGGCAACCGTCCGGACCTGCCGGTGATTCTGATGACCGCGTTCGGCGACACGCGCGCCGTGTCGCTCGGACTGCGCGCCGGAGCCTCTGATTTTTTGGCCAAGCCGTTCTCCATGTCCGACTTGGGTGCCGCGGTCGGCCGCGCGCTAGAGCGCCGCAAGCGCAGCACCCGAGTCACTCGCCTCGCAGATCCGTCGAATAGCACGGATTCTCCGTTGCCCGGCGTAGTCGGCTCGAGCGCCGCGATGCGCGCCATCGCCGATCGCGTCCGACAACTCGCCAATCACCGCGCGCCCGTGCTCGTCACGGGCGAGACAGGTACGGGTAAGGAAGTCTTCGCGCGCGCGATCCACACCTTGAGCGAGCGCCGAGACCGGCCCTTCGTCGCGTTGAACTGCGCGGCACTTCCGGCAGAGATCATCGAAAGTGAGTTATTTGGGCACGCTTCCGGCGCGTTCACCGGCGCCGCGCGCTGTCATCCGGGGCTGTTCCGCGATGCCGAGGGCGGCACGCTATTCTTGGACGAAATCGGCGCGATGCCGCTCGCCTTACAAGCACGCCTGCTGCGGGCCATCGAACAGCGAAGCATTCGCCCAGTGGGCACGGTCGGCGAAATCGCTACGAACGTGCGCATCATCGCTGCCAGCAATGCGCGCCTTCGCGACTTGGCAGATGCCGGTCGCTTCCGAAGCGATCTGCTGTTCCGGCTCAGCGCCTTCGAGCTCGATCTCCCCGCGCTACGCGAACGCGAGGGAGACGTCTTGGAGTTGGCCGAGCATTTCCTGCGCAGCCTCTCGACCACAAACACGCCGCTAGTCGTTGGTGACAGCGCGAAGCAGGCGTTGCTCGGTTACTCCTGGCCGGGGAACGTGCGCGAGCTCGAGAACGGCATGCGCGCGGCCGTTGCCCTGGCACGCGGCAAGACACTCGAGGCAGCGGATCTTCCTGTACGTGTGCGCGAAGCCCGCAAAACTCGCTCCGGCGATCACGTGGGTGTTGACCTGGACGCGCTCGAACGCAGCCACATCGAGCGTGTGCTGCGCGAGACCGGCGGCAACCGCTCAGAAGCGGCGCGCCAACTCGGCATCGACCGAGTCACTTTGTACCGCAAAATGAAGCGCTACGAGGTCGCGGGCTGAACCTGACGCGGGCGCGCCTCGCCAGCGCGCGCGCTACTTCGAAAGGCTGTCCCCGACTAAGAGGCCGGGGCGGCTGCGAGGCGGGACGTCGATCGACAGACGATCCAACTTGCGGTGCAACGTGCGCCGATCGATGCCGAGCATCCGCGCCGCTCGCGCCCGATTGCCATCGACCGAACGAAGGACGGCTTCGATGTGCTGCCGCTCGACGGCGGACCAACGAGGATCGTCTACGCGCAGATCAGGGCCGACGCGCCGAGACTGAACCGCCTCGGGTAAGTCGCACTCACTTAGATGATCGAAGGCCGCCACGGTCACCGCGTACTCGATGACGTTCCTCAGCTCGCGCACGTTGCCGGGCCAACGGTGCGCCAGTAGCGCGCGCGCCGCGGCCGTCGACAATGAGCGAACGATCTTGCTCAGGCGCGCCGACGCCTCCTGCAGGAACACCTCGGCCAGGAGCAGCGCATCGTGCTCTCGCTCGCGAAGCGGCGGAACCGCGACCTCGACGACGGCTAAGCGATAGTACAAATCCTCGCGAAACGAGCCACGCTGCACGAGCTCGGCAAGCGGCACGGACGTCGACGCCAGCAAGCGGAAATCCGCCGGAATTTCCTGGGTTCCACCGATTGGCCGCACGCTCCGTTGCTGCAACACCCGGAGCAGCTTGGCTTGCAGATCGAGTGACAGCGAACCTACGTCATCGAGGAACAGCGTGCCTTCGTGCGCGGCGCGCACGAGCCCGGGATGCGAAGTCAACGCGCCGCTGAAGGCGCCCTTAAGGTGCCCGAAAAGCTCGCTCTCGGCAAGCGAAGCCGGGATGGTGGAACAACCCACGACTACGAACGGGCCGAGCTTGCCCGGGCTCCGGCGAACGTGCAGCAAGTTCGCCACCAGCTCCTTGCCAGTACCGGTCTCGCCCGAGATCAGTACGGTCACGTCGGACGGAGCGAGTTGCGTCACGCGCTCCCGCAGCTCTCTGAGCTTAGAGCTGTTGCCTACCAAGTCGAGGCCGTGCTCAGTGCCGCGAGACACACCCGAGAGGCTGCTGACGATCGCCCGCTCCGAAACGAGACGGCGCGCGACGGCAGCGATCTCTGTCGCGGGCGCGGTCACTTCCAGGTAGTCCGCCGCACCGGCGCGCATTGCGGCGATTGCCGACTCGAGGCCGGCGTCCCCGACGACTACTACCGGAACGCCCGGATGGCTCTGGTCGAAGCCGCGACGCAGCACGGCCACGTCTTGTGCGAGCCGCCTCGGTTCGATCAACACAAGATCGATTTCGGCTATCCCCTCACCTTCCGACGCCACGACGACTGTTACCCCCAGCCCCTCCAGCTCTTGGCGCAAGCGCTCGCTGGGATCAGGAATGAACAAGATCGACGGCCTTAACAAAGCTGCGACTCCCTCCGCAAAACAACGACTCTTATACGAAAGTACGCGGCCCGGCGCCTTTGCCGCAAGCTATTCCGCACCTGCTCGCAAACTTAGAAATCTCGGGCAGGCGACACTCGACGTGAACCGACACTGAGGCGAACTGCAACAGCTCGTGAGCGCCTGGAGGTTCGGATAGAGTCCGACAGGGTGCCATTGAGAGCCGGCGGAACGTCCTCACTATTTCTCGCCCTCGCAAGCGCCGTGCCGAGCTGGGAGATTCATCTCACCGCCATCTCGGATCTGATCGTCGGCGCCTGTTGTGCGGCAGTTGCCCTTGCGCTGGCTCACCTCGCGCAGAAATTCAAGGATCTGCCGTTCAGATTCGTGTATCTGCCGTTCGGTAGTTTCCTCGTGCTCAGCGCGCTGGCTCATTTCTCCTTCGCGCTGGGCCTCTTCGGGCGTGGCTCGCTGGTCCAACTCAGCTTGCTCGTGCTGACGGCCGTTTCCGGCCTGGGCACCGTCGCGTTGCTCCGAGAATTGGTGCGGCGCTTGAGCCATCTCGCGGATCGCGAACACGATGCTCTACGACGCGAGGCCGAGCTGACGGCGGTCGTCGAGGATCTATCGGGCGCTTACTCGCGAGCTCAAGAGCTAGCCACTCTCAAGACGCAGGTCTTCGCCAACGTCAGCCACGAGCTGCGTACGCCGCTGACGTTGATCCTCGGTCCGATTCAAGAACTGCGCGATTCCCCGAGCATCAGTGTCGAGCAACGCGAGGCGCTGAGCCTAGTGGAGCGCAACGCACAGCTGCTGCTCGGACACGTTACCGATCTGCTCGAGCTATCGCGCGCTGACGCGGTGGGCGTCGCGCTGGATCGACGACCGACCGACGTCGTTTTGCTGCTGCGCGGACTGGCAACTAGCTTCCGCCCGCTCGCTCAGAGTTTGGCGGTGCAGTACGAGGTGCAGCTGCCGCGGAACCGACAGACACTGCTGATCGACCCGGAAAAGCTCGAGCGTGTCGCGATGAATCTCCTGGCCAACGCTTTCAAGTTCACACCTCGTGGCGGGCGAGTCCTGTTTCAGGTGCGGTTCAGTGAGGTCGATGCATCGGCAGCGCCCGAGCTGCTGCTCAGTGTCGACGATAGCGGCCCGGGCATCCGGAAGGAGGATCGGCAAGCCGTCTTCGAGCGCTTTCGTCAGCTCGACAGCAAGCCGAACCGCGCCTTCAGCGGCACCGGCCTCGGTCTGGCAATCGTACGAGAATTCGTGTCCGCGTCCTCGGGCTTGGTGTCGGTCGAAGACTCAACGCTGGGCGGCGCGCGTTTTCTCGTGAGTCTGCCCGCTGAAGTGACGGAGGCACTGAGTGACCGTGATCCGGAAAGCTTGCCGCCCTCAGTCGGCAGCGCAGAAATGCTGGCACTTCGTCCGCGGCCCACGCCCGAGCCGCCGGTGGGCCAAAGCTCGGAGTTGCCGCTGATCTTGGTGGTCGAGGACAACCCCGACATGAACCGCTTCGTGACCTCGAGCCTGTCGGGCGAATTCCAAGTCGCGGCCGTCTCGGACGGTCGGCAGGCCCTAGCCAGATTGGAAACACTGACGCCCGATCTAATCATCACCGACTTCATGATGCCGCACATGAGCGGAGAAGAGTTCGTGCATGCCCTGCGCAGCAATTCCGAGCACAGGGATATCCCGGTCTTGGTACTGACGGCGCGCGACGACATCGAGCTCAGAGTGCGCGTGCTGTCCGACGGCGTCCAGGACTGGCTGACCAAGCCGTTCACGGTCAAGGAGCTCGTAGCGCGCGCCCGCAACCTCACCAGCGCGCGTCGCGCTCGCGCCATCTTGCGCACCGAGCTGACAAGTCGCGAGTTCGACGTCGGAGCGCTCGCCATCCAGCTTGCAGAACGCAAACGTCAGCTCGAGTCCTTGCTCGGCTCACTCAGTCATGCTCTGGAGCAGGCGGAGCTGGCGAGTCGCTTCAAAACTAGCCTATTGCGCTTGGTTTCACACGAGCTCCGGACTCCGCTCGGCGCCCTTCAGCTGCAGCTCGAGCGGCTGTCCGGCGAACATCGCGGGCCGTTGAACGACGCCCAACAACAGCTAATCGTGCGCATGCGTCGCTCGCTCGCTCGGCTGACCGACACGATTCAGTCGCTGCTCGAGTACGCGCGCATCGAGAGCGGACGGCTCGAGCCGTTCGTGGAAACGTTCGACCTTCGCGAGCTCGCCAAGAGCGTGGTCGATGATTTTGCTGCGCAAGCCGAAGCCAAGGGCCTGCGTCTACAACTGTCGGGGGCAGAGCGACCGGAAGCGTTTGCAACGGACGCGCGGCTGCTTCGGCTCGTGCTCGTGAACTTGGTCTCGAATGCGCTGAAGTTCACGGACCAAGGCGAGATCACGCTTGGCGTGGAGAGCGACCCGAGCTCTTGCCGATTGCAGGTGCAAGACACCGGACCCGGCATCGCGGCGAACCAACAGGCCGCGGTCTTCGAACCCTTCTTTCAGGGGGAATCTGTGCACCACTCGAGCCATTCACAAGGCGTGGGGCTGGGCCTTTCGCTGGTGCGCGAGATGCTGCACGCGCTCGGCGGCAGTATTGAGCTCGAATCGTCTCCGGGTGCTGGCAGTATATTCCGCATCTCGGTGCCTCGAGCAGCGCTCTCTGAGGCACAGCGGAAGCCGCCCGAGCAAGCTCGAAACACCGCGTAGCGGCTCGCTATTTCCAGTGCTGGGCTGCCTCGCAGTGGGTCGCAAGCGACGCCGCGGACACGCTCGAACAACTCTATCGGATTGGCGGTAATCGCCGATCGCATTGTAGGTAACTCTGGTTGCTCGTCCGACTCTGAACCGAACGCCTTTTATCTGGGTCACATTTTCCGTACACTGCACCCATCCAGGAGGGACCGCTGCGCGCCAGTTGTGTGCAGCGTTTGAGAATGCAACACGCAGCTCCAATCCACCGTGCTTCAAATCCTGTCGCTGCGGCTAGCGGAGGCCAACCGTGACTTCACCGCACCTACTTCTAGTCGACGATGAGGAAGGCCTTCGCAATGGCTTGAGCCGCGAGCTGACGCTGCTCGGCTGGCAGGTGCAAACCGCCGCCGATGCAGAGAGCGCCGTGCGCGCTCTGCAGCAGAACGAGTTCGACGCTTTGGTGCTCGATCTTCAGCTGCCGGGGACGAACGGTGTGCAAGTGCTGAGCGAGTTGGATCGCTTGCTCACGCGCCCGGTCGCCGTACTACTCTCCGGCTACCTGAACGTCGCGACGACGGTGCGCGCCATCCGCGGCGGCGCCAATGACGTCATGGAGAAACCGGTCACGGGCCAGGAGCTCGACACCCGCTTACGGGCCCTGTTGCAGGACCGCGCAGCGGCGCCTGACCTCACCTCACCCGCGGCGATCGCCAACAGCGAGCTGCGCAAGATTTTAGGCGAGACCGCCGGAATGCGCGCGGTGCGCGAGCAGATGCAAACTGCCGCTCGCTACCCCGAGCTGTTCCTGACCATTGTCGGCGAAAGCGGTACCGGCAAGGAGCTCGTCGCCGAGGCGATTCACGCCCTGGCTGCCACGAATGGCCGCTACCTCCCGGTCAGCTTGGCGGCGATCCCCGAGCACCTGATCGAGGTCGAGCTGTTCGGCAGCGAAGGGCAGGACGCGCAGTCGCGTCGCGCCGGCCTGCTCGAGCTGGCTGGCACCGGAACTCTGTTCTTCAATGAGCTGGCAGACCTGCCAGCTTCGCTGCACCCAAAGCTGTTGAAGGTCGCCGAGACGCGCACCTTCCGACGCGTCGGCGGCGAGGTCGATCTGCCTCTGCAAGCGCGCCTAATCGCCGCGACTCGCCGTCGGCCAGCGACCTATGATCTGCACGCCGAGCTGTACGACCGGCTGTCTCGCTTCACGCTGCTCTTGCCAGCACTGCGCGACCGTACCCCTGACATCGAGCTGATCGCCGGGCATGTGCTGGCCGAATTCGCGTCGAACGCCAAACGCGCTCAGCTAACGCTGACGGCAGGAGCGCTTGAGCTGCTGGTCAGCCATCACTGGCCGGGCAACGTGCGTGAGCTGGAAATTGTCTTGGCGGAGGCCGCGGAGGTCGCCACCGGAGCCAGCTTGGGTGCGGACGAAATCCGCGCCGCGATTCGCGAGCACGGCATGCCCTCCGAGTTCTTCGATGTCATGAGCGAGACCGTGAGCGGCACCTTCCCGACCGCGCCCCCGGCGTCGGAACCGCTGCGCACGCTCGAGCGGCGCATGATCACCGATGCCTGGCAAAGCTCCGGGCAGAACTTGAGCGCGGCCGCGCGCAGCTTGGGCCTGCCGCGCACCACGCTGCGCGACCGCTTGAAAAAATACGGACTGCGCTAACACGCGCGGTCGCTAGCGGCCTTTAGCGGGCGCGGCTCACACCGAGCCGCGCCAAGTGCAACGCAAGGCGACGGTACAGCTCGGTCGCCAAGCGTGGGTCGGTGCAGATTTCTACGAAATCATCGGCACGCACTCGGAGTAAGCGCGTCGTTTGCTCGCACACCGGTGGCTCGCCCTGTGCGAGCACAGAGACCAGCGACTCCGCATACAGCAGCGCACCGGCGCCAACGCGGCGTTCGTCCGCGTAACGCACCACGCCGTCGAGCACAATGTACGCCACCAGGTCGTTAGCGACCACCCGCGGAACGCTGTTGCCCTCCGAGACTTCGATCTCGACCGCCGCAGAGAGCGCCGTGAGCGCGAACGAAAGTGGCAGGTCCACGAGCAGCGGGCTCTGCCGCGCACGCTCCAAATCCGCCGCGTTCAAGCCGCGATCGTGATCGCTGCGCTTCACGAAGCGGTCACCGACTTCGATCACGATCGCAGTGGCGTTGTCGCGTCCGAGCTTGCCTGCATGCGCGATCAAGCCTTGCGCGGCGCGTTCGGGAGAGCCCTCGCGGAGCAACTCCGACAGCTCGGCCTCGCCTTCGATTTGCCCGTACACCCCGTCGCTGCAAATCAAGATTCGATCACCCCGGGTGACGTCGACGAACAACATGTCGACCGTCACGGCATCACTGATACCCAGCGCGTTGGTGATACCGGAGCCTTGCGAAGTCGCGAGCAAGCGACCGAAGCCGTCGGTCCGCGCGGATGTCTGCGCGACGTGATCTTGGGTGAGCTGCAGCACGGCCCGCTGCCGCGCTAGGTACACGCGTCCGTCGCCGGCGTGCGCGATGAACGCGTGGTCGCGGGCGAACCAGACGACGTCCAGTGTGGTGCCCATGCCCCGGCGTTCTGGATTCTGCTCGGCATCGGCGCGAATGAAGGTGTTGGCGCGCTCCACCGCGCGCTTCAGCTCGGCGAACACTTGACGGCGCGCGTTGAGATCCGCGCGAGCCACGTAGGACTCCAGCGCGCGCTGCGCAGAGCGACCGGATAGGGCGCGTTGTACCTGGTCGATCGCGTGCTTGGCGGCGACCTCGCCCGCCAAGTGGCCGCCCATGCCGTCAGCGACCGCAAACACGCCGATCTGCGGGGCAACGAGCGCCGCGTCCTCGTACTGCTCGCGCGTGGCCCCGATGTCGCTGGCCAGCGCATATTCGGCCCGAAAGTCGAAGCGAGGCAGGATCGAGAGCATGACTCAAAAGCCTAGCAGACGTTGCGCTGCCTCGGCTGCACAGCGTTTATGGCGCCTTTTGTGGTACACGCGCCGGGTGCGTATCCTTGCGATCGAAACCTCGAGCCGACGCGGCTCGG
>DATCFJ010000130.1:0-9410 GCA_036509605.1 Polyangiaceae bacterium
CGTCGAAATCTCGCCTAAGCACGCGCGTTGGCCGGAGGACATGATCGAAGTCACCGTCCACCTATTCGACGCGCGCGGGCGCGCGGTCGCAGAGTCGGTGCAGGTGAAGCCCACAGTGTTGGTCAACGTGCAGCCCATCGACGTAACTTGGCTGCGCTCCGACAACGCCATGCACACGTTCATTCCGAAGCCCATCGAGCGCGGCCCTTGGGTGGTGCGCGTGGAAATCGCCGATGAATTTGGCGATCCTGCTGGGCGAGATTTCATGGAAATCGCGGGCCCAGACAGCGACCGCGTCAGCACGCGCTAACTTGCTGTCCAGGCCAGCGAACGGCTAACGCTCGTCGCACAGCGGGGATTGCGCTAGCTTCCGCGCCGTGAACCTGTCCGACTTCAGTCATGTCATCTTCGATCTCGATGGCGTGTTACTCGATACCGAGAAGCTGTACACCGAAGCCACGCAAACCGTCGTCGGTGAATTCGGCAAGACCTTCGACTGGAGCCTGAAGTCGCAGATGATGGGTCGCCACGAGCTGGAGGCCGCGGCTCTGCTCGTCAAGACGCTCGAGTTGCCCATCTCGGCCGAAGAGTATTTGAAGCGGCAGCTGCCGATCGCAGAGGATCTATTCCGATCCGCCACCGAGCTGCCGGGCGCGGAAGCTTTCGTGGCCGTGCTGGCAGCTCGGGGTCACGCGCTCGCGGTAGGCACCAGCAGCACGCTGCGTCTGTACCAGCTCAAGACCGCGCACCTGAGTTGGTTTTCCGCGTTCTCCGCCGTGGTCTCCGGGGATCATCAGGAAGTGCACGCGCTCAAGCCGGCGCCGGATATTTTCCTCGCGGCGGCGCGCGCCACCGGCGGAGACCCGGCGCGCTGCTTGGTGATCGAGGATTCGCCAGCCGGCGTGCTCGCCGCACGCGCCGCCGGCATGAGCGTCATAGCGATCCCCGACGCGGCGCTTTCGGCAGCGCGCTTCGAAGCAGCAGACTTGATCGTGCGCAGCTACGCAGAGCTGCGCGAACGCCTCAGCTGCTGACGACTTCGTCTCGCTCCGCGCGGCTCAGGTCGTGCCACGCGAAGAAGTCGGCCAAGCGCGCGCGCTGCGCGGGCGGCATGTACTCGAAGTTGCGACCGCGATCGATGATCTCCCAGAAATCCTTGCTCTCCACGCGCTCGAGAGCGCGCCGGATCGAAAGCAGCCGATCTGCGGGCTCGTTCTCCATGTCGCGCGAAATGCGGCGCGCCTTCTCGTCTTCGCCGCGCGTCAGGTAGTACGCGGCGAGCTTCACTTGAGCTTTTCTGACGCCGAGCAGCGCGCTTTCCTGGCTGCTCACGCGCAGCGGGCGATCCAGCTCCAGAAAATACGAGAGCATCTCGTCCTCTTCGGGGACGCCTTGCTCGTTTGCATACTGACATAAGGCTGACACGTCGTAAGCGACGGTCTCGGTCACGAAGGTGAGCTTCATGTCGAAGCTCACGTGCCCGTAGTAATTCATGTGCTTGACGCCTTCGAGCGCTGCGCGACCATTCTTTTGGCGGATCATGGCCTCGACCAACAAGCGATATTGGTTCAGCACGTTGTACGCGGTACGCACGTCGCGGGCGTTCAGCGTGGCGCGCAGGTAAGAGTTCATGAAGCGGAACACCAGATCGATCAGCTCGACGTCGTGCGCGGCACCCGCGGCCTCACCGATGTAGCGAGTGTCGATCGCGATCAGGTAATTGATGTCACGCATCGTGGCCAAGGCCTCGTTGTAAATGCCGAGGTATTGACGCATCACCTTCCACTCGACCCACGTGCGGCGGCGCTCGAGATCGAGAAGCGACTCGGGGTCCATGGCGACGAAGTCTGGGTTTTGGCGAATGCCAGCGCCGATATCGAACCAGGCGTCCGTCGCGCGGGGCTTGTTTTTCAGGTAGGCGAGCGAAAAATCCTTCAGCGCATCGACGGCGCCGCTGGCGATGATCTTGTCCTTGCCGGAGATCGAATTGCTGGTGATATCAGTGAGCTCCTCCATCGCCGAAAGTGTTTCCGCTTGCGCGGCGGCTGAGCGCTCGTGGTCCCGCTCCTCGGCACCGCGACCGGCCACGCCGACCGCTTCACTGCGGATCCGCGAGATGATGTTCATCGGCTCGAGGAACCAGAACACGTACCGAAAATAGGGCGCCATCAGCACCAAACCAAAGGTGGTCGCGCCGATCATGGCCAGCAGGGCCATGCGCGGCACGTAGTCGCGGTGCAGGGACACGCTCAGCCAAACCCCGCAAACGCAGGCGATCAGGTAGTAGCCCATGACCACCAAGTTGATGCGGTCACGCAAGAACATGCGCGCGACACCGGTGTAGCGGTCGGCAGACAACTGCACGATAATCGACACGACGGTAATCACGATGCCGAACACCGCGGCGATCATCCCGGCCAGCGAGCTCACGGCGTCCGTGATACTGGTCGGGTCGAAGTGCACATAGCGCCCGATGGGCGTGCTCGGGTGGGCCTCCGTATCGCCACCGGTCACGAAGTGATCGACGGTGTAGAAGCCCCAAAAAAGCAGGAGTGCCGCGGCGGTCAGCACCACGATCGGTAGTAGCCACTGCTTTCGGAAGCTGCCTCGGCCGTCGGTCATCTGGGCCGGGGACTCTACTTGACCCGGCGGCGCAGCGGCAACGACAGCCCCGCTGCAAGCAGCGTGAGTAGGCTCAGACGCACGCGGCGGGGTCGGCGCGCCGCTACCGGACCGCCAGACTCCAGCGCCGCGCTCGATTTACCGGTGGCCGAGTTGCCAGTGCAGGTGTCGCCGTCATAGCCGCTATTGCTGCCGCAGCCGGAAGAGTCGTTGCTGTTCGAATTCGAGTCGCCACTGCACGAATCGCTGCTGGAGTTGCCTGCGCTCGAGTTGCCGCTGCACGAATCGCTGCTGGAGTTGTCCGAGCTCGAATTGCCACTGCAAGAATCACTCGAGCTCGAGTCGCTGGAGCTCGAATTGCCACTGCAAGAATCATTCGAGGCCGGCGCGGGCGCGCTCGGGTCACTGCCGCAAGAGTCGCTGGAGTCAATCACGACCGCTGCGCCGCTGCCGTCGCTGTAGCCGGGGTCCGCCACTACCGTGCTCGCTTCGCCGCTCTGATCGACGACGGGCTGAGCGGGCGAGCGGCCCGCAGGCGTAGCGCTAGCGCGCGGCGCCATGGCGGAGGGTGGGACGCTGATCGCTGTAGGCGAGCAGTGCGTGGTATCGAAATCAGTGGCGATCACCAGCGGGTCTCGGCGAGGGCTCGGGGCGACGCGAAACGTTGCGCCCGTCGCAGTCAAGGACCCAAACAATCGAGACAGGCGAATCTGGTCGACACCGAGTTGGCGGACACTGTCGGCCAGCTCGTCCTTGACGGAGCCCGGGGCTGCGGCGCGCGCAAAAGTTCCGTCGAATAACGCGGGCAATCCCGCAGCCTCGAGTAACCAACGATCTGCATTCGCGAGCCGCCAGGCCGTGCGGGCCGCGCCATAGTCCGAAGTTCCGTCCGCGGCGAAGTAAGTCACCGCAAAGTCGCTCGGGTCGAGGGCTTCCTGTGTCACAGGCTGCACGGCATCGCGGGCCAATGCGATCAGGCTCAGGGGCACTGAATCGAGCCCGGCAATGCGGATCTTGGGCAGCCCGCCCGCGGGCCCCGGATCGAGCACGCGCAAAGCCGAGCTGCTGGCGCCGTTCGAGCCAATTTCGAACCAAGAGATCTGAAAGGGCGGGCTCGCATCGACGCTGAACGCAGCCAGCTCGCTCGAATCGACAGCGATGCCGGCGTTGCTCAGGCTTCGCTTCAACTCCAGCTCTGAATCGACGTTCGTAACGGGGTCGGGCGCAGCCACATCGGATTCTGGTAGACCGCTATCTGCGGCGGGAAATTGGGTCTGGTTGGGACACGCCGCGAGCGGCCCCGGTGGCGGAGCCACATGCACACGGGTGGTGAAATCGAGTGCTCGCAGCCAAGTATCTGAGCTGGCAGTCGTTTCGACGCCCGAGGCGGCAGTGACCAAGCCCAAGCGCGCGGGCCCCTTCACGCGAACGCTGAGCCAGAGCGACGAATCGTCGGCCATGAGCTTGGCTAGCTCGACTTCGCTGACGAGCTTCGGGTCGCTTGCCACAATCAGCACAGCGCCCTCTGCCCGCGCCACGCTTGGCAGGACGACACAGCAGCTCGCGAGCGCTAGAGCACACAATTTGCGTTTCACGGCAGGGCACATAGCAACCGACATGCCGCGTCTGCCGCGCGCTATTCACCGCAAATTTCCCGCTATTTTTCGACACCGTGAACAGTGGTCCGGCACTGTATCAAAGCTGCGTCAGTGCTCAGAGCAGCGACGGCCCAACCTGCGCGGGCAGGGTCGCCTCGGCTTCCGCGAGCGCTCGGCAGACCGCTTCAGGCGTAGCTTCAGCACGCAGTGAGCTCGGCAAAAACTCCGCCGAGCCAAGCGCGGCGCGCCAAGACAGCGAAGGCAGGCATAAGTCGCGCATGCCGTGGATGAAACGCAGTGTGCGCAGCGCGTCGAACCAGGTGTGCACGCGCCGGCGCAAGACCCGTCCGGCCGGCGCTTGGCTCGCCGCGCTGTGCAACGCCGCAAATACACCGAGACTCGAAAGCACTTGACGAGCGGGGGCTGCCAAATCAGGGACACGCTTCTCGAGCGCGCGCGAAAGCGCGCTGGGGTCGGCCGACGCGGCAAATTCGTCGAGACCCGCGATCACCGCCGTCAGCGCGCCAAACGCGCGCGGCGAATACAACGCGAGCTCACTGCCGGCGGCGGCTTCTTGGGCGATCTCTTGCGTCCTCTGCCCAGTTCCGAAGGGCACCCGGTCCGACGCGCGCGCTCGGATGCGCACGCGGCTGGCCGAAATACGGCGCAGCGGGCCGACCTTGGCCAGCTTGTCGAGCAAGTAAAAGTCTTCGCCCGCCGCCCGCCTCGGAAAACCGCGCACGCTCAGGTATGCGGGAGCGTCGACGCACAAGGTGCTGCCGATGCTCTGATAGGCATAGCTGGAGCGCGCCGCGGCCAAGCCGAGCACGTAGTAGCGCAGTGAGATCTCGTACAGCACGGTCGCTTCGTCGATGCCCGCATCGCCGCCTGCTTCATGTTTGAACGGCCACAGCCAAGCCGCGCTGCGCTCCGTCTCGGGCGGCGCACTGCCGAGGGTCGCAAAGTAGTCGCTCGGCAAGGTGACATCTGCGTCGCTCGAAGCGATGCGCGGGCAGGCAATCTGCCCGCGTGCCCAGAGCGCGGCCGCAAAATCCCCGCCTATTTTACGCGCAGTGCCGACGCCCTCGCGCTCCGGGATGTACGCGCCCGGCTTAGCGCGATCGAGCCACAGCACGTCGAAGCGTGCCGCACGCCCCAGCGCGCCCTCCGCGCTCACGCCGACTTCGCAGAGCGCGCGCCGCTCGGGAAAGCGCAGCTCGAGCGCATCGAGCAGCTGCCGATTGCAGGCATGGGTCTCGGCGTTGGCGGACTCCGTCGCGTTGACCACCAAAACCAACAGCACGCGCCCCGGTGCTTGCTCGAGCGCGACTTGGAAACCATCGAGCAAAGAAGGCACTTCGCCACAGACAGGCACGACCAGACAGGCCGAATAGGAATCGGGAATACTCGCCGCCAGCCGAGCCTCGGGCTCCGCGTAGCGCGCGAAGTACTGTGCCCCAAGCTCGGTGCCCAGCGACACGCGCCCTCAATGAACGGCGGCGCGGTGCGGGAGCTTCTCGACCAACGCGGCCTCGAAGTCGAGCAGAACCGCCGCGCGATCGTCGACTAGCTGCTCGTCCGAGAAGCAGGCCCGCGCCAGCCGAAAGAACAGCCCGTGATGCCGAGCCTCGGCGCGGGCTAAATCCAGATATGGCTGAGCGAGTGGGGACTCGCGCTGCCGCAAGGCTTCAGCGACCATGAACAGCCGTTCGCAGCCGCGGGCCTCGACGATGCCGGCCACCAGCAGCTTGTCGAGCAGCATACCCTCTCCACCATTGCGGACTTGAGACCGGAGGGCGTTCACGTACGGGTCTTTGTAGTCGTCCGCCAGGATCAAGCCGCGGGCGTGCACGATGCGATACATGGTCTGAAAGTGTTCGAGCTCTTCGCGCGCGAACTCGATCAACGGCTCGATGATGGCGTTCTTGTCTGGATAGCGAACCACGAACGACATGCCGGTCGCCGCGGCCTTGCGCTCGCACGCAGCGTGGTCCAGGAGGAACGCATCGAAGTCGGCAAAAACCGCGTCCAGCCACTCGGGCGGCGTCGCAAAACGGAGATCCAGCATCGGCGCCCGTGGCTATCGCAGAGGACAGCGAGTGCCGCAAACGAAACGCCCACTTTGCCGGGATTTCCGGCTAACATTGGCTGAAAATGGCTGGCTACTCCGGAACGCCGCTGCCCCAAAAGCTCGGCCTCGAAGCGGGCGCTCGCCTAGGGCTGATGGGTGCGCCCCAGGGCTTCGCGCAAACGCTCGGAGCGCTGCCGATATTTCGTTTGGTCTCGCTCAATTGAAAGACCCTATCGAGGACGAGGTCGACAACGACACCCTCGTCGGCGGTGGTCAGCATGAACCTCTTGAAGCCTGGCGCGTCTTGACGAACGGCGAGCGTCGCGCGAGTTTCATCGGCAACTTGACGGAGCACGAACGGACCGCGTTCGAATGCCAACGCGTCCAAACAGAACAGGTCCAGGTCGTCGGTAGCGCGGTGCTTCAGATAGTAGGCCGCCAATGCAGCGCCACCGCTGAGGAAGAACCCTGTCTCGTGCTTGAAGAAGCGACTGAGTACCTCCTGCTGAAGCCTGGTTAGCTGACTAGAGGAGGCCATCGGCACGCCACCCGTCGATCAGGAAGTCCCAAAAGTTGGCTCGGCGCCCCAAGCGCCGCCCCAACTTCGGCAATATCTCCGCGACTTCTGCCGGCGTCATGAACTCCCAAACGTCGATGTCGCGAGCCTCCCGGAGCATCTTGCCTGCGAGCCGAATGCGCTCGTGCTCGCTGCCGTCGCGAAGCGCCTGTCGAAGCTCGCCTACACTGATGTCCTCGTCCCACAGAAAATAGGGGCGCGCATCTCGGTTGCTCAAGTCGATGCTCAGCGGGCGCACTCAACTACAGTACCATTTCGGGCCCCCGCACGTTGCTCGGTTTTTAGCGTGCCCCCCTACTCGCCAGCGACGTGAACGACTAAGCGCCGAGTGTGAGGGGCTGCGCGGTGTTCCCACAGATACAGCCCTTGCCAGATGCCGAGCGCGAGCTTGCCGCCGGTGATCGGGATTGCCTCTGAAGTCTTGGTCAGGACAGAGCGCACGTGAGCGGGCATGTCGTCCGGGCCCTCGTCGTCGTGCTCCCAGGGGCGCGACTCGGGGACGAGCTCCGCCATGAAGCGCGAGAGATCTCGCAGCACCGCCGGGTCGGCGTTCTCTTGGATGACGAGGCTGGCCGAGGTGTGCTGCACGAACACCGTGCACAGGCCGGTCGTCACCCGACTGCGCTGAACGACCGCGGACACTTCCGCGGTTATATTCGACAAACCGGCCGAGCGCGTCCGAACCTCGAGCGTTTCCTGGTGCAGTGCCACGGGCTCTGGTATGCGATCATTTCGCGTTTTTCGCCAGATCCGATGAGCGACGGTTGGCTAAAGAGCACAGACGACGCGCCCCCTCAGAGCGGGCGCTGGGACCGCGTGTCGATTCGCGCGGCGGAGCTATTCCAGACCAGGCCCTGGAGCCACAAGCTGTGGCTGGTCGCTCGGGGTCTGGTGACCCGAGACACGCTGCAGGCCGCCAGTGCCATGGCCTTCGATCTATTCCTGGCCGCGATCCCGATGCTCGCGCTGGCGGGCTGGCTGTTCGCGCGCATGTCCCAAGGCAGCGACGCGGTGTTGACCAGCGCATCCTTGCTGGTCGATCTCACGCCGAGCGAGGTGCGCTCGCTGATCTGGAACCAGCTCGGTCAATTCTCGGTCACCGCGGTCGCTCCCTTTGCACTGCTGGGCGCGCTCTGGCTCGCATCCTCGGCCTTCAATACCCTGATGGCGGTGCTCGAAGTGACGGTCGGTGCGACACGCCGTCCGTGGTGGCGACGGCGGCTGATTGCGCTTTCGTGCGTGGTGATGAGCATCGTGCTGTTCACGGTCAGCGGCATGCTGGCCGTCAGCGTTGCGGGCGGGCCGAGCGCGGTGCTCCGTTTCGTAGCGCGGGGCGAAAATCCATTCTTGGATCGCGCCAGCCACTTTCTACTCCTCGGGCTAGTGCTGCTGATAGCAACCACGCTGCTCTCTGGCTTCTTTCGGATCGCGGTGATCAGAAAAGGCGTGCGGCGCCGGGTCTGGCCGGGAGCCGTGCTGACCATCGCCGCGTCCGGTAGCGCGTCGCTCGCGTTTGCCTACTACGCCCACCATCTGGCGCGTTTTGCGCTGTTTTATGGAACGCTGTCGGCGGTCGCCATCACCTTGGGTTGGCTCTGGATCATGTGCCTCACGCTGCTGCTCGGCGCGGAGCTCAACCTGCAGTTGGAAGATCTGAGCGCTCAGCGCGTGGGTCCGACGCACACGCCCCAGCCGTCGGGTAAGTCGGCGTTGGACTGACACTTCCCGCCGTTGTCGCAGCCGGCAGCGCCGCTCGTCGGGCAAAGCTTCACGCACTGGTTGTGTGCTGCGGCAGAGCAGACGTGGCCCCACGCGCACGGGCAGGCGTCACCGGCCTTTCCTTTGCCGGGCGCCGCGCACGTGGTCGTGCCGTCCGCGCGTACGACCAGGCAAGCGGTGCCGGCCGTGCACGCGCATTGCGTGCCCGCGGGACACGGATAAGGCGTGCTCAAATCGCAGTTTTCGGCCGGAACGCAGACCGGAATCCGCAGCGGGCTCGCCGCGGCGGAGCTCGCCGAGTTGGTCACGGCGTCGCGCAACGGTCGCTCGGTGCAGTAGGTATCGGGCCCGCACGCGTCCGCATCTTTGCAGCAATAGCGCTGACACAGGCCGGTACCCTGATCCCCGACGCAGCCAAAGCCAGCCTGGCAATCGCTGGAAGTGAGACACGGAGCGTTGCTTCCACCTGGACCCACCACCGAGCATTGCGAAATCACTGACAGCCGCGCGTCCGGCGAGCGTTGCACTTGGCAGCCGTAAGTTGCCGTCGGCCCGGATGGTGCACCGGGGGCATTCTGAGCTCCGCCATCCCCGGCCAGGCTGGCGCTCACGCCCGCGCCGTAGCCGCCGTCCCCGCCCAAGCTCGAGCTGAACCCGCCGCCTCCCTCACCTGCGGCACCTGCGGCACCTGCGGCACCTGCAGCGCCTGCTTGGGCGGCGCTGCCCGGCTCGTTGGGGGGCAAACCGGAGTCTCCGTTCGAGAGCATGGGCGGCACGTAGCCAGCGCACGCATTCACGACGTCGCCAGGCACGCACGTGCTTG
>DATCFJ010000131.1:0-6152 GCA_036509605.1 Polyangiaceae bacterium
ATCGCAGCCTGGTGTGGAGAGCATCCGTTTGCCTGAGGTGGCTCCCCGCACGAGCTCGCCAGGTTTCGAGCCAAGCCCCAATTCAAGCCCCCGCAGCGTTCCGGTCGGCTCTGGCGCGCCGAGCCTGCGCGCCTCCCGGCCTGATTCGGTCGCGCCGCCCGCGCGGGATTTCGCGCGCGCTCCGCGTTCGTACTCGCCGGTTTCGCCTGCGCCTGCGCGTTCACCGTCGCCGCCCTCCGCCGCAGAGGCGTCGCGCCTCGCTCGACCCGGCCCGCGTTCCTCTCCGGACATCGCGCCACGGTTCCAAATCCACTCCGAGCTCGACGCGCTTCCGCGTGAGCTGCTGGAGGACAATTTCGATCTGCGTAGCGCGTACACGCAGCGTGAACCGCTGGCGAGCCGTAAGCCGCAATCGTCTTCTGATTGGGGCTCGGTGCACGCGCCCGTATCGGACAGAGCTTCCGGCGAGCCCATGTCTCGTCCGAGCAACCGTCACAGCACGTCCGCCATGACTCTCCTGGTGGATCGCGGACGTGAGTCAACGCCCCCGGGGGCCGCGCGGGCGCCAGTGAGACGCAGAGCGGTTCCGCTCAGCTGGCTGGTGGCTGCTGCTATTGGCGTGCTCGTCGCGCTGCTCGGAGTGTGGATCTTGCGCGCTCCAAGCCCGCAAGATCCGGCGCGAGTACCGGACGATCGCACTAGTGCATCGGCGCCCAGCGCCGCACCTGTGCTGATCCCACCGAACATGCGGCAAGCGGCGCCGCTCGTCGAAACTCCGCGCCTGCAAGCCAGCGCGAATAGCGCGCCCGCGGTTCCGCATCCGGCGAGCGCCGCAGCCAAGTCGCCGCCCGCCCCGCGTGCTCCCGATCCGCTGCTCAGCGCGCCGTCTGCGCCGCCAGCCGCCGCTGACGCCAGCGCCAAAGCACACCAATCGATCTACTGATCTGCCGCAAAGCTGCGGATTTGCCGCGATCGCGCCGCCAATTTGAGTTGCATCCGTCAACCTGCGGTAACCGTCGTGAAACATGCGGGCCGGTAACGTCACTGTAGTTTTCGAGCCCTAGAACGCTTCAAGACCGCTGGCGATTCAGAATCGCCGGTGCGGGAGGCTGGGATGAACGTGGACGCCGACGATGTGCATTGCGACTCGCTCTCCGGGGCGGCGATGGGCACCGAAGCGCTTACTATTCCGCCGAGCCTGCCGCCCGCGGCACGCCGAGCCGGTCATGAGGGCAAGGTGGGCTACTTCATCGGTGGCCTGGCGCTTTCGGCGGCCTTGGTGGTGGCTATTCGGCATGCACCCGAAGTACCGCGCGCCGATTCGCTGCGCGTGGAAGGTCAGACCCTCAGCTACTCGGCGAGCTTCGCCGAGCGCGCCGGCATTCGCACGGTCGAGGTCAGGGAAGCCGCATTTTCGCCGGTGATCTCGGTAGCCGGAAAGACGAGCTTCGATCCGCAGCATGTGGCTTCAGCCTTCGCCAGCGCGCTCGGCACCGTGCGTCGCGTCGCCAAGTACGAGGGGGACTCGGTCAAGCGCGGCGACGTCCTAGCCGAAATCGGCAGCCCAATGTCGGCTCGCATGGAGGCCGCGACGTCACTTCGCACGCGCGAAGCGCCGCAGGGTACGCTTGGTGTATCGCTAGTGCGTTCGCCGCTGGAAGGCACCGTGATCGAGCGGCGCGTCGTCACCGGGCAGGCCGTGCGCGGGGAGCGCGTCGTGTTCGTCGTCGCCGATCTCGATCGCTTGTCGGTCGACGTCGCAGTGGACCAAGTCCAAGCCCGCGTGCTGCGCGTCGGGGATCGCGTCGAGCTGCAGCGCGACGGAGGCGCCGGGGCGGCCGCTTCCGGCAGTATCGCCTGGGTTGGCGCGCTGGGCGCTGCGGATGCGCCGCCGGTCAGCGTGCATGTCGGGGTCGACAACCGCGCTCGCAGCCTGCGCCTCGGGCAAGCGATTACCGCCAAGATCTTCGCTTCCAGCGGCGCCCGAGCGGTGGTCATTCCCAACCGCGCCGTGGCCTGGATCGCCGGCCAACCGACGGTGTTCGTCTCCGACGGCCACAACTCCGTGAGCGCCGCTGTCATCACACTGGGCGGCAACAACGGCGATCAGACCGAGGTCCAAGTGGGTCTCGCGCCCGGTCAACACATCGTTAGCGACGGCGTTCGGACGCTGAAGGACGAGTCTTTTCTGTAGCGGCGCGTCGCGTTGCCGAATGGCGGGATTGGAACCCTTAGACCGGTGTCGGGCGATAACTTCAGGCGGCGCGCGACCTCACTCGCCAACGCACGAAAAATTAGCTCCAGCAAACCGGAAGGCTTGAGACTCAGGGGCAGAGCGCAGCGGGGCACGCGCTGCAGCTGGCGGTTGCGCCGTTGCCGGTGTTCGTTTCGGTTCCGGCCCAACCCGAGCTCTGTTGGCTCGAGACGAATGCGTCGACCTGGCAGGGGCAGAGCCCGGGGCTATTGATGATGCTGATTGCGCCCGCGCTTGCGACTCGAGCGTCCGGGTGAAGGGGGATGTTGCCGCCCGTCGAGGCCGAGATTTGGAGCGAGCCGAGCGCGAGGTGGGCGGCGCCGGTGGCGCCGATGGGGCTGTCTAAGTCATCCAAAGCCACCTCAGCCAGCGACCGGCAGACGCCCCACTTGAACACGATGCTCGCGGCATGCGAGTCTCTTTGGACGAGCAACACGAGCTAAGTGTTGGTTTACCTAACGATTTTTGCGCAGTCGTCCGTCCGCAAGGGTTCGGGCCTGTTTCGGACGGGCCGCGCTGGCTCTTCGGCCACGTGGACCACGCGGGTCGCCGCTTTCGATCACGCGCTCGACCGCTCGCGCCGCGGACGACACGACGAGCGCGTTCACCTCGCGTGACTACCCGCCACCGAAGTAACGCCCCATGACCGCCAATGGCAGGCCAGCTGGTCCCGCCCCGCGCCGGAGCAATGCTACAAGCGCCCATGCATTCTCTGCTCTTGGCTTGTTTGATTTCATATGGCGCTCTCGTGTTCGTCGGGGGGCTCATCGGCTACTCCAAGGCCAACAGCCGCGCGTCGCTGATCGCCGGCAGCGCGTTCGCAACCCTCTTGGCGATCGCAGCCGCGCTGGTCGCCACCGGCTCGCCCCGCTGGGGCGCTGGGCTCGGAGCCGCCAGCGCGCTCGCGCTCATCGGTCGCTTCCTGCCGGCGTTCATCAAGACGAAGAAGCTCATGCCTGCGGGCGCGGTGGTCGCGGTCGGTGTGCTCGTGCTGATCGTCGGCGCGCTGGTGTTGCTCGGCGGAGGCTGACCCGCTTGCGGCGATCGTGAAATAGCGAATACGGTAGCGCAGGGAGTGATGGGCGAGCCATGAAGATTCGGGGTCGAAGCTTGATTTGTTGCGCGGTCTTGTTTTCGGTGATGACGTTGGCCGCCTGCAACGTGGGGCCGAGTGAAGAGCGCCTCGGCTGTTTGAACGGTTGCGCGCGGGAAAAGGACCAATGCATGTTGAACGCGATGACCCCGCAAGGGATTCGGGCTTGCGACGCCCGCGCGAGCTCCTGCACCGAGCCGTGTCCACGATGAACGCCGCGTTACGCTCCGGTGCAGTCGCGCTGCTCACCCTCACGGCGGCGTGCATCCCCGCGTACCACCCGCCGACGTTGGCCGAACCGCATGCCGTCGTCAAAGTCCGTCGCACCTACGACACTTCCGCGGGCACGACGCTTCACGAGCTGCTCTTGGTCGACGACCACGCCGCCTTGCAAACAGCGGTCCCGATTGGCCTCGCTCGCGAAGCGCGCATCGATTCCAGCTTGGTGTATCCAACGCCGGCAACGTTCCTGATGTCCAGTGCGTTCACCCATTCGGAGATGCGCATGGTGAGCGAAACGTACTACGTTCAAGAGCTCTACACCGAGTACGAGAATTACAGTTGCGGCACTGCGACCTCGTACCGAAGCTGCTCTCGCTCGGTCACGCGGTCCCGCTCCATTCCGCGGACGCGAACCGTATTGAGGTCGGTGGACATCACAGATGCCGAGTGCCGAGCAGCAACTCGCTTTGCGCCTGCCGTTGACCGCGTTTATCTGCTGCAGTTCAACTTCCAGGAGCAGGGCGCCTGCGCTCTCTCATGCTTCGAGCAAGTTCCGAATAGCGATGGCACGTTCAGCAATTCGACGTGCCCCGCCGCAGCCCCGGATAAGTGAACGGCGCGCGCTTCGAGTGCGCCGCCAGCGAGCGGCAAACCCGCACTCCATGCCCTTAGGACTCCTCCCCTGAACCAGCGCGGGCTCGGATCCAGATCGTAGATGGCCAGCTGGCGGACCGCGCTCGGGGAACTGGCGGCAAGAGTCCGCCGCACGGGTTCAGGCCAGTCCAAAAAAGTGCTCAATACTTCCGCATAAGGGTTCGGATGGGCGCTGACGCTCGCGAGGGGCAGGGCCTGACCGCCGGCCCAATAGGCGAGCCGGTCGGTGTCTACCCGAGGCGCGAGCATCAAGTGCCCAAGGCGCGCGCGCTGCTGGCGGCACTCCGGGCGGGCACCCGCGAGGTGTCAGCTCAACGCCGTTGCTGAGCCTGCGGGCAATGGCTGCCAGCGCTCGAACGTTGCGGCTTGCCCGTGGCGTTGACCGGCCTGATCGAACACGTTCCACACCACGGCCTGCTCGATGCGGAAGCGCCGTCCAGATGCGGAGATGCGCACGCCCGCATAGTCGTCGATGAACCCATTTTCATTGACCCGCGCGAGCAGGGCGTCTCGCTCTTCACGGAGCAGTGGCTCCGCCGAGTAACGCGACGGCAGCCGTGTGAACGTCGCGAAGTCCATTTCGAAACACCTGAGTGCCAAGTGATTCCCGTAGAAAAATAGCGGGTCGGCTTCCGTGCCGTGCGCGACGATCACCCGCGACGCAGTCCAACATGCGTGCCAGATATCGGGGTGGCTCGGATCGACCAAACATCGCCCGGTGAGGCGGTGATAGCTGCTCACGACCCGCGTCAAGCGCTGCAGTGCGTCGTCCGTGGCGACGGGAACATTCGGCATCGGCTGACGCAGGCTACGGCACGCGGCGCGCTGATTCCAGTTCGCGCGACCTCCACTTGCCGCGGCTGAGCGTGAAGAAGGGCAGGGCGCCCCGCACGCGGTGCATCGAGTCCGCCTCCATTCCCGTCGCTGGTTGCCCCTTTGCGCCGGCCGGTGCGAAAATAGGCTGTAATACTAATAGATGAGAGAATGGGCCGGGTGCCGAATCGAGTGAGCAGCGGGCACGTTCGAAGGAAACCCGGAAAGCCTCGCGGTCCGGGGAGAGGGAGGGATTGGAACCCTTCGGGCGGCGTTGGCAACAACTCTAAGCGGCACGCGACCTTGCACGCCAAACAGTGCGACCGTGTCAGGTTCGCTATCTCGTTCTCCTGCACCAAGGGAATACCCGTCTTTGGGCTCGTTCAGCACCTGCGCTGCGGTTAGCACGACGACATTTTCACGTGCAGTGCGCACGAGCGTTCCTGACCCGTTTCTCCGATCGAACTTCTGTTCCTTCGGAGGACCGTCCACGAGCACGATCCAACAGCCGCGATCAGCCCGCCCGCACGGATGCCAGTGACTGAGCCGCAGTCGAACACGCACGCCCTTCACGGCCGATGAAGGTCAGCGCGGCCGGTTTCACGCTAACGCTGGACTAATCCAGTGTAGCGAGTACTCTGCCCTTTCCCTACATTGTAGGGAGATGAGTCCGACCAAGGAGAATTTCGATGTTGTCTACGCGTGGGGCACACGGCTTGGGATGGGCACTGTTGGTCGGGATGTTCGCGGGCTGCAGCAGCTCGCCAAGCGACATTAGTCCACTGGGGAACGCAGGAGGCGAGTCAGGCGGGAGCGGTGCCGCTGCTGGTGGCGGAAGCAACAGCGCAGTCGCCGAAGGCAGCGATGGCGGCACAGTCGCCGAAGGCGGCGATGGCGGCGCAGTCGCCGAAGGCGGGAGTGGCGGCGCACTCGCCGGTGGCGGGAGTGGCGGCGCAGTCGCTGGTGGCGGGAGTAGCGGCGCACTCGCCGGTGGCGGGAGTAGCGGCGCCGTCGCCGGTGGCGGGAGTAGCGGCGCTGTCGCCGGTGGCGGGAGTAGCGGCGCCGTCGCCGGTGGCGGGAGTAGCGGCGCCGTCGCCGCTGGCGGGAGTAGCGGCG
>DATCFJ010000132.1:0-8325 GCA_036509605.1 Polyangiaceae bacterium
CCCCACCTTGAAGCTGGCCGACATAGCCGCCATCAGCGCGCTCGCGAAAAGCCGCGGCGTGCGCGTCGTGGTCGACAACACCTTCGCTTCACCCGTATTGCAACGCCCCCTGGCGCTCGGCGCGACCGTCGTTTTGCACTCGACCACCAAGTACATCAATGGGCACTCGGACGTGGTCGGCGGCGCGCTCGTGACCAGCGATCCAGAGCTGTGCGAGCGTATCCCCTTCCTCCAAAACGCGATCGGCGCCGTACCCAGCCCCATGGATTGCTACCTGGTGATGCGCGGGATCAAAACGCTCCCGGTGCGCATGCGCGCCCACGTCGCCGGCGCATCGGAATTGGCCAAACGCTTGGCGGCGCACCGCGGCGTCGCCCGAGTGCACTACCCCGGCTTGAAATCGCACCCACAGCACGAGCTCGCTGCGCGCCAAATGTCCGGCCCTGGCGGCATGATTTCCGTCGAGCTCGCCTGCGATCTGCACGGCGCGCGCCGCTTTCTGCAGGCCCTGCGCGTGTTCGCGCTTGCCGAAAGCCTGGGCGGTGTCGAGTCGCTCGCCGAGCACCCTGCGCTCATGACCCACGCCTCAATCCCCGCCGAAAACCGCAAAGCCCTGGGCATTAGCGACTCGCTCGTCCGCCTCTCAGTCGGCATCGAGCACGTCGACGACCTGTGGCACGACCTCGAAACCGCACTGCACGCCTCCGCAGCCTGACACTCGCCCCACCCCGCCAAATTAGACGGTCCCACCCATCATCGGTCCCACCGACCATCGGTCCCACCGACCATCGGTCCCACTTGTGATTTGGGGATCGGGGACTCGGCGGCGCGATTGGGGATTGGGGTTCACCCGCACTCCCCGCTTCGTGACCTCGATGGCGAGCGACAACTGATCCTCGTTCAGCGAGCCGAAAGCTAAAGACCGCGACGGTACCGTCATGGCTCCTCGCGGTTCCGGCTCAGCGCGAGCGCTCGATCTGGCACACAGTCCCAACGTGCGCGGCTTTCGCGCTTGGCATGTTCAGTGCTTCAGGAGTAATGATGCGGGCCGTTCGAAGCGAGGTGGGTTGGGTGTTGGTGCTCTTGCTAGCCATCGGCTGCGCGGGGCATGCCTCCGCCGACGGAGCCGGCGGCGGGTCGATGCAGGGTGACCCCGGTGCGGGCGCGCCGGGCCAAGGCGGAGGGTCCGCAACCGGTGGGCTGCCGGCAACCGGTGGGGCTCCGCCCGCGGTGGGCGGCGCGCCGCAACCCGCCGCGGGCGCGCCTAACGACAACTGCCTCGGTGCGCTCGACGAATTGAACGCGCTCGAGGGACCCGAGTGTCCCGCGGTTTATTGCGCCGCGAGCGATTGGGCGACTGATTGCACGGCGTTGTCCGGCGCCATCGTGCGAAGCACCGGCAACCAATGCGAGGAAGCCAAGAGCATCGAGCTGACGTTCGTGAACGGCGACGTCAAGATCTGTTACTACCCGGAGTCGGGGGTACTCCACCCCACGGACCCGCGGCTGGGCGCGGTGGCGATCGTTAGCCAGGCTCGGAAGTTCTGCGACGGAACGGCGACCAAGATCGCCACGAGTAGTGCGCCCACTTCGTGCAGCGACCAGGCCGTCGTGCTGTGCGATGCCTCGACTAGCGACCCCAACGCTCCGACACGTGCGGCCAGTTGCTTCGACGCATTTTCTGGCAGCTGCGGCGTGTGTTGTCCTTCTCCCACGCCGGACTGCAGTGACAAACCCGACGGCTACGGCGGCGGCTGCGTCGCCGCCGAGGAATCGTTCTGTTCCTGCTTCTGCCAAAGCGGGAAATGGAGCTGCGCCTGCTGAGGGAACCGGCACCGTTCTCGCGCGCCCAGCGCAAGTTGTACGTTTCATGGATGCCGACCGGCAGCGCGCGCAAGAGCGGGATGCCGAGCGCTGGAGCTCGCTCGGCTAGCGTACTCGGTTTGCGCCTGCCGAAGTGACGGATGTGTGCGTTGCGGAACAAGCCGCAAGGGTTCACGATCCATGAATGCCCGAGCTCGAGCCTCCGTTTGACGACGTTCTCTCGCTGATCGGAAACACGCCTCTGGTGCGTGTCAGCCGCATGGACACCGGCCCCTGTGAGCTGTACCTCAAGCTCGAGAACCAAAATCCGGGCGGCTCGATCAAAGATCGCATCGGCCTATCGATGATCGAAGCCGCGGAAAAGAGCGGCGCGATTCAGCCGGGCGCCACGCTGGTCGAAGCCACCGCCGGCAACACGGGTCTCGGCCTCGCGCTAGTCGCCGCGCGCAAAGGCTACAAGCTCGTGTTGGTCATCCCCGACAAGATGAGCCAGGAAAAAGTGCATCACTTACGCGCGCTCGGCGCCGAAGTGCGCATGACCCGCAGCGACGTCGGCAAGGGGCACCCGGAGTACTACCAAGACTACGCCGAACGCATCGCCAAAGAGCTCGGCGCGTACTTCATCAACCAATTCGCGAACCCCGCCAATCCGCTCGCCCACGAGCAAACCACGGCTCCCGAAATCTGGAAACAGATGGACGGCCGCTTGGACGCCGTGGTCTGCGGCGTCGGCTCCGGCGGCACGCTCACCGGCTTCAGCCGCTATTTCGAACGCGTCGGGCCGAACGTGGAGCTGGTGCTCGCAGACCCGAAGGGCTCAATTTTGGCCGACTACGTGGTTTCGGGAAAGCTCGGCACAGCCGGCTCGTGGCTCGTCGAAGGCGTCGGAGAAGACTTCGTGCCGTCAATCTGCGATCTTTCGCGCGTACACAAGGCCTACACCGTGAGCGACGAAGAAAGCTTCAACGCGGCCCGCACCTTGCTCAAGGAAGAAGGCATCTTCGGCGGCTCCTCGTCGGGGACACTGCTCGCCGCCGCACTGCGCTATTGCCACGAGCAGACAACGAAAAAGCGCGTCGTCAGTTTGATCTGCGACAGCGGCGGCAAATACCTATCGAAGATGTTCAACGACTACTGGATGCGCGACCAAGGCTTCATCCCTGGCACGAGCTACGGTGATTTGCGAGATCTGATCTCGCGCCGCGCGGAGACCGGCGCGGTCGTCGCTGTGGCCCCGAGCGACACCCTGCTCATCGCCTATTCCCGCATGCGCCTGTATGACGTCTCTCAACTACCCGTGCTCGAGCACGGCGAAATCGTCGGCATCGTGGACGAATCGGATTTGCTGCTCGCGACCCATCGCGACGCCAGCATCTTCCGCAATCCGGTGCGCGAATTCATGAGCACCAAGCTCGTCACGGTTGACGCCCACGCCTCCCTCGAATCCGTCATGCCGCTCTTCGACCAAGGGTTGGTCGTGATCGTGCGTGACCATGAGCACTTCTCGGGGCTGATCACGCGGATGGATGTGCTGAACCACTTGCGACGCAAGCTGTCCTGAACCGGCTCGCGTTCGCAGTGCCGATTCCGGTGCGAGTGGCGTAGGCTAACCACTCCCGGAGCAAGCTCGCGCATGACGTTACGACGCAGCCCGTCGTGGCGAGCGCCGCAGAAGCCCTCCGACAACGGCTCATCGCGACCGGCGCGCTCGACGCCCAGGCCACGAAGGAAGACGCGATGGTCGAATTCCTCGGCCGCGTTGCCTGGAAAGCTCACGCCCTCGCCATCGCCGAAGAGTTCGCCGGTGAGCGACGACCGCTCACTAGCCTGCACGTGAAGAACCTGGTCGACGAGCTCGGCCCGCTTGGCGGCACGCTTGAATTGATCGAGAAGGGCGTAATTCTTACGCTGAGTCGAAGTCTTGGTGATGGCGAGGCCGAGCTACACTTTTCGCATAAATCCTTTCGCGAATTTCTGGTCGCGAAGCACTACGAGTCGCGGCTGGCGAGAATCATCGAAGCGCGAGGACAGAAGCGCCAAGAATTGGAGCGCGAGCTCACCGTAGCGAGATTCTTCGACGGCGAGACGCTCTCGTTTCTCTTGGGACTCTGCGAACGCTGGCCGGCCGCCAGCCGACGACGCCTCGTGGATTGGGCCGAGGGAGCCTTCAACGACGAGCGGCTCTCCGGCGAAACCATTCGCAGCGACCGGCGATACCTGCTCCGGGAGGTTGGTCTCGCGCTTTGCTCGGGTCTCGGGGCAGGGCTCGTCGCAGAGCACGAGCACACCCTGGCTTCGCTCATGGCGTCGTACTCCATCCACCGGGGCACTCGCTTGTTCGCGGCAAACGTGAGCAGCGTCGGCGCGCAACTCACTGGAGCCAATCTGAGCAACGACGAGCGCACGGACCTGCCGGCAGGCTTCGATCGCCTAGCACAGGGCATGGCCCTTGCGCCCTTTGCCGATGCGCCCGCCGCGGGACCCGGTCTCGAGGAACAGTGAGCCGCCCTCGCACAGGCGGCGCAATGACGGTCGGGCTCAACCTCGAGCGAGCTACGAACAGACGCGGTTTCTGCCGCTGTCTTTGGCTTGGTACAGCTTTTCGTCGGCGCGGCCGTAAAGGGCTTCGGGTTCTTCTTCGCTGCCGGGCTTGAACTCGGCGAGGCCGAGGCTCACGGTTACGGGCAGGCTCTTCTCTTCGAAGGTCGGCAGGTTGCTGGCCACTGCTAGCCGGATTTTCTCTGCGCAAACCTTAGCGGTGGCGAGCGATGTGTTGGGGCAGAGCACGGCGAACTCTTCGCCACCAACACGAGCGAACAAATAGTCCGGAGCGGTTTCTTTGACCGCGTTCGCGGTGGCGCACAGCACTGCGTCCCCTGCCATGTGGCCGTGGGTGTCGTTCACCTTCTTGAAGTGGTCGATATCGAGGACGATCAAGCTCACGGGCTTGCCCTGCGCAGTCGACAGCGCGACGCGCAAGCTTTCGTCGAAGTGCCGCTTGTTGTGCACGCCGGTCAGCGCGTCGAACAGCATCAAGCGCTGCACCTCTTCGTGGTACGCGCCTTCGATGTTACCGCCGGCCAAGTACTTCAGCAGGGCTTTTCCGATCTGCAAGCGGTCGCCGTCCATCAGGGAGTGCTCCTTGACGCGCAGGCCATTGACGTAAGTGCCGTTGGTCGAGCCGAGATCGGTCAGCAGGTGACCTGCGCCAATCGGCTCGATCTTGGCGTGGCGGCGGCTGACTGAGTCCGCGTCGAGCACCAAGCCGCAGGTCGAACCGCGGCCGATCTCGACCGGGGCGTCGGACAAAACTGTGCGATTGCCCAAACGTGGGCCCGAAAGCACCAAGAGCAATGCTTGCTGCTGTCCCGCGACCCGGATCACACTGCGCATGTCGCGCGAGATCGTGACCTCGAGAGTCGACTCGTATAGCTCGTCGTCCGCCAAAGTTCGTCTAGCCGCGCGCAATTTGGAATGCGCCGACCGCTTTCAAGCATAGCAGATGCACGAGCGCCCATCGGTTCGAGTAGGCGCGATCGGATTTGTGTCACGCGGCGATGTGTGCGCGCCGCCTACATTGTGTTCACTGCGGACGCTCAAGAGCGAGCCGGACGACCGGAAAAACTCACACGTCGTAGTACAGAAAATACTCGAACGGAGTTGGTCGCAAGCGAGACGCTTGTACGTCGTGCTCACGCTTGTAGTCGATCCACATGTCGATCAAGTCCTGCGTGAACACGTCGCCCTTGAGTAGAAATTCGTGATCAGCTTCGAGCGCATCCAGCGACTCTTCGAGTGAAGCGGGCATGCGCTCGACGTCTCTCAGCTCTTCGGCCGACAAGGAGTAGATGTCCTTGTCGAGCGGCGCGCCCGGATCGATCTTGTTCTGGATGCCGTCGAGCCCGGCCATCATCATCGCCGAGAATGCGAGATAAGGATTGCACGTGGGATCGGGGAAGCGGAGCTCGAGCCGGCGCGACTTCGGCGACGGCGAGTACGTGGAAATGCGAATCGCCGCCGAGCGATTGCGGCTCGAATAGGCCAGGTTGACCGGCGCTTCGTAGCCCGGCACTAGCCGCTTGTAGCTGTTGGTCGTCGGGTTCGTGAGCGCGGCAAGCGCATGCGAGTGCTTCAGAATGCCGCCCACGTAATAGAGCGCCATTTCGCTCAAACCCGCATAGCCGTCACCGGCAAACAGCGGCTTGCCGTCTTTCCACAGCGATTGGTGGCAATGCATGCCGTTGCCGTTGTCACCATACAGGGGCTTGGGCATGAACGTAGCGGTGCGGCCATTGCGGTGAGCCACGTTCTTCACGACATGCTTGAACCACATCAGCTTGTCGGCGCACTTGAGCAAGCTGTCGAAGCGCATGTCGATCTCGCCCTGCCCGGCGCTGGCAACTTCGTGATGGCTGACCTCGACCTCGATCCCGATGCGCTCGAGCTCCAAGCAAATCTCGGTGCGTAGATCCATGTGCGAGTCTTGCGGGGGGACCGGGAAGTAGCCCTCTTTCGCACGAATCTTGTGGCCCAGGTTCGGGCCTTCGTCGCGCCCGCTATTCCAGCCTGCTTCGGCCGAGTCGACGGCGTAGAACGCCTCATGACCCTTCACGTCGAAGCGTACGCCGTCGAAGATGAAGAACTCCGCTTCCGGACCGAAGTAGCAGGTGTCGGCGAGCCCAGTGGACTGCAGATATGCTTCTGCTTTCTTGGCGATGTAGCGCGGGTCGCGGGAGTAACTCTGACGAGTGAGCGTATCCTGGACATTGCACAGCAAGGACATCGTCGGAAAGCGCGTGAACGGCTCCATGACTGCCGTGCTCGGGTCTGGAATCAGCAGCATGTCGCTGAGATTGATGGGCTGAAATCCGCGGATCGACGAGCCGTCGAAGCCGAAGCCCTCTTCGAACGCGTCGCCGGTCAGACGATGAAACGGCACTGAGGTGTGCTGCCACTTGCCGATCAGGTCGATGAACTTGAGGTCGACCATGACCGCTTCGTGCTTCTTACCCAGCTCTATGGCTTCTTTCGCGTCCATGAGCTTACCTGTATCGCTATCGGGCGCCCGGGGCTACTGCCGGCTCTTTGTCCGGCAGTAGGTCTCCCGTGCGCGCGCGGGCGAAAGACGCCCGTCAGGTGCCGCATCGGAAGCGGCAGCCGTGCGGCCGATCAGATCGCTTCTTCGGCGCGCTCGCCGGTGCGGATACGCACCGCTTCGTCCACCGGGCTGACGAAGATCTTGCCGTCGCCGATGCGGCCGGTCTTGGCGCTCTTCTCGATAGCGTCGATCACCTGATGGACCATTTGGTCCGGGACGACGATCTCGAGCTTCACCTTGGGCACGAAGTCCACGACATACGCGGAGCCGCGGTAAACTTCCTTCTTACCGCCGGTACGTCCGAAGCCTTTGACCTCAGTCACGGTCATGCCCTGGATACCGACTTCCGACAAGGCATCCTTGACCTCGTCCAGCTTGAACGGCTTGATAATCGCCTCGACCTTCTTCATCTGGCTCTCCATCTCTTTCAGGTTTGTTTGGGGCCCCGACCCCAAACGTTCAGTTGTTTGCACCAAACGTTGGGGGGGGACTGACCCCTTGCGAGGCCACCCCTCCTGAGCGCGGGGGCACCGCTCGGTTCGATAACCCTGTCGTCGTACGGCAGGTGCGTTTGGAGGTACTGCCCTCTATGTTTCTGAATTGTTTCCGATTCGAGTCTGCGTAACGCTCACGGGAAATGAGTCCTTTTCTTTCGATTCGGAAACAAGCGCGTGCAAAAACTGCGGCGCTTTGGGACCGAGCACTAGTCGTCGGCCGGTCATAAAAGCCCCGCCTCTCAGGCGACCGAAGCGAGCCATTCGGCCCACAAGCCGAACCCCCGACAGGCCTCGGGGGTAAGGCGCAATTCGGGTACTGTACCGCGCTCAGTATCCCCGCCTTCGACTCCCGCACACCCGCCGTCGTAATGCCGTCTCAGAATCAGTCGCAAGTCCCGGTCGGGACAGTCCTCGAGGGCAAATTTAGGATCACCAAGGAGATCGGCCGTGGCGGAATGGCGGCCGTCTACGAAGCCGAGAACGTCGACATCGGCAAGCGAGTCGCCGTCAAGATCCTCGCGGCAGAGCTCATCACATCCCGCGTGGTGCGCGAGCGGTTCATTCGCGAGGCGCGCGCCGCGGCGGCGATTCGCAGCCCGTACATCTGCGACGTCTATGACTCGGGCATGTTCGAGGAGCGACCGTTCCTCGTCATGGAGCTGCTCGAGGGCGAAAGCCTCTATGATTTGATGACACGGGTTCGGCAGATCGATGTCGAGACTACCGTGCGCATCGCGACGCACACTGCACGCGGGCTAGCCAAGGCGCACGAGTCGAACGTCGTGCACCGCGACCTGAAGCCCGAGAACATCTTTTTGACCAAAGACGAGGACGGCAAGCTCGTCGTCAAGATCGTCGATTTCGGGCTCGCGAAATTCTACGAGCCCACCGCGGCCGACGCGCAAA
>DATCFJ010000133.1:0-2448 GCA_036509605.1 Polyangiaceae bacterium
GCGAGGGGGCGTTGCAATACGGGCGAAGCGAAGGTGTTGTCGACCACGACGCGCACACCGCGGCTGGCCGCGAGCGCGCTGATGGCGGCTATGTCTGCCAGTTTCAAGGTGGGGTTGGTCGGAGTTTCGAACCACACGAAGCGCGTCTTGGGCGTGAGGGCGGCTTCGAAGCGCGATAGATCCGTCAGATCGACGAAGCTCGACTCGATGCCGAAGGGCTTCATCACTTTGTCGAATAGGCGGAAGGTGCCGCCGTAGACGTCGTCCCCGCTGACCACGTGGTCGCCGGGTTTGAGCGTGTGAAGTAGGGTGGTCGCTGCAGCGCAGCCGCTCGAGAAGGCGAAGCCACGCGCTCCGCCCTCGAGCGCAGCCAACGCGCTTTCGAGATTGGCTCGCGTTGGATTGCCGCTGCGCGAGTAATCGAAACGAAGCGGCTTGCCGGGCTCCGGTTGCGCGAACGTGCTGGCCATCACCACTGGCGGCATGACCGCGCCGTGCACCGGGTCTGGCTCGTACCCGGCGTGAACGGCCAGAGTCTCGAAAGCGTAGCCGCGCGTGTCTTGCGTCATGTCACGACACTACCATGCGGGAGGCGGGTGTCTCGGTAGGCACGGCCTGACGCACGTGCTACTCGTGTGTCGTGTCGATCAGGGCTTTCGCGCTCGCCGCACTGGGGATTTCGCTGCTTTCTGGGTGTCGGGTGCGTTCGCTGCAAGCCAAGCCCGCGGAGCCGAGGCAGGCCGTCAATTCTATCGCGCTTGCGCTGGTGGAGGTGCCCGCGGGTGAATTTTTGATGGGCGGTGTCGAGCCCGCCGCGGAGCTCGTCAAAGCGTTTCCCACTTACGGCAAAACCGCCGACTACTTCGACGACGAGTACCCGCGCCACCGGGTGCGTATTCGCCACGCGTTTTGGCTCGGAAAGTTCGAGATCACGATCCGGCAATTTCGCGAGTTCACGGACAGAAGCGGCTACAAAACCGAAGCCGAGCGGGACGGCTTCGGCGGCTGGGGCTATGACCCACAGACGGGCAAGTGTAGCGGCCGCCACGCGCAGTTCAGCTGGCGCAGCCCTGGCTGGAAGACGACCGACGATCAACCGGTGGTCAACGTGAGCTGGCACGACGCGGTCGCGTTTTGCGAGTGGTTGAGCAAGAAAGAGCACAGGAGATATCGCCTGCCCACCGAGGCAGAGTGGGAGTACGCCGACCGCGCGGGGACCGCCACGCGTTACTCGAACTCGAACGACCCTGCGGAGCTCTCGAAATTCGCGCGCGTGCTCGACCTGAGCCGCCACGAGAAGTTCGGCCATGTTCAAGATTTGCAGATCGCGCCAGACGACCCAAGCGCCTTCCCCGAGCCCGTCGGTAAGCTCGCTCCGAACCACTTTGGCTTGTACGACATGCACGGCAACGTCTGGGAGTGGGTTTCCGACTGGTACGGCGAACACTATTATAGCGAGTCGCCCGTCGACGACCCGCAAGGTCCCAAAGAGGGCGAGCTGCACGTACGCCGCGGTGGCGGTTGGAACAGCTTTCCGCTCTGGGCACGTTCCTCCTTTCGAAATTGGAACACTCCCGAGAGCCGCTGCGTGAACCTCGGCTTTCGGATCGTGCGCGAGTAAACAGCGGAGTCGCGGAACTAAAGCGCGGCGAGCAGGAGGCAAGAATACCGCACAGGAGCACCCCCAAACAAAAACACGAAACCCGCTGAATCTCGGTGATTCAGCGGGTTTTTGTGCGCTTCGGCTAGAGAAGAATCAGGCGCGAGCTTGCGGCTTGCCCTTGGCCTTGGCCTTCTTCGCGGCCGGGGCTTCTGCGCCGTTCGACTTCGCGCCGTTCGACTTCACGCTTGTGCCGAGCAGATCGGCCGCGAGCTTCTTCGCGCGGTCCGTCTTCTCCCAGGTGAACTCGCTGCGGCCGAAGTGACCGTACGAGGACGTGGGTTGGTAAACCGGGCGGAGCAGGTCGAGCTCTTCGATCAGAGCGCGCGGGCGCATGTCGAAGTTCTTCATCACGTACGCGGCCAGGGCCTCGTCGTCGATCTTGCCGGTGCCGAAGGTTTGCACGTAGACGCCCATCGGTTGCGCGACGCCGATCGCGTAGGCGACCTGCACTTCGCACTTCTTGGCCAGGCCAGCGGCGACGATGTTCTTGGCGACGAAGCGCGCGTAGTAGCACGCAGAGCGATCGACCTTCGACGGATCCTTACCGCTGAACGCGCCGCCGCCGTGACGGCCCATGCCGCCGTAGGTGTCGACGATGATCTTGCGACCGGTGAGGCCCGCGTCGCCGCACGGTCCGCCGACCACGAAGCGACCAGTCGGATTCACGAAGTACTTGGTCTTGGAGTCGAGCAGGTGCTTCGGGAGCGCCTTCTTGATGACGAGCTCCATGACCGCCTCTTTCAAGGCTTTGTGCTTCACTTCCGGACCGTGCTGCGTGGAGACGA
>DATCFJ010000134.1:0-4730 GCA_036509605.1 Polyangiaceae bacterium
AGGCCGCCGAAGCCCGCCGTCGCGAAGCTGATCTGAAAGCTGTTGGCGAACTCTGGCTCGCTTTGGAAGATCTTGTTCACCTGCGCCGAGTAGGTGGTGATCTGTTCCAGCGAGGCGTTGGCCGGCACGTCCAGCGCGCCGAAGACGACACCCTGATCCTCATTCGGCGCCAGCTCCGCCGGTGAGAACATGTACATCGGGATCACGACTACCGAGAGCGTGATCCAAACCGTGTACACCAGACCGCGGTTCTGCAGCGTGGCCTCAAGGGCACGCGCGTACGTGCGCTTTATGGCTTCGAACCCGCGGTCGATGGCGCGCGGCAAAAAGCCTTGGCTATGCTCGGCCTTGAGCAAGCGCGACGCCATCATGGGCGACAAAGTGAGCGCCACGATGCCGGAGATGAACACTGCGCCCGCCAGAGTGAAGGCGAACTCGCGGAACAGCGCGCCCGTCAGACCACCCTGAAAGCCGATCGGCGCGTACACCGCGGCCAGGGTGATCGTCATGGACACGATCGGCCCGACCAGCTCGCGCGCGCCGACGACGGCTGCGTCCATGGGCGTTAGCCCTTCACGGATGTGACGCTCCACGTTTTCGACCACGACGATCGCGTCGTCGACCACGAGGCCTACCGCGAGCACGACCGCCAGCAGCGTGAGCAGGTTCAACGTGAACCCGAACACCTGCATCAAAAAGATAGCGCCGATCAGCGAGACCGGGATCGACACGAGCGGCACCAAGACCGTGCGCAGCGAGCCCAAGAACATGAAAATGACGATGACCACGATCAGCACGGTCTCGGCGAGCGTGTGCTTCACCTCGGTGATCGCGCTGTTGATGTAGCGGGTCGAGTCGAACGCCACGCTGGCATCCATGCCCGTCGGGAGCTCTTCCTTGAGCGTCTTCATCTCCTTGTGGACGCGCGCAATCACGTCCAAGGAGTTGGCATTGGGCAGCACCCAGATGCCCATGAAGACCGCCTTCTTGCCGGACATGCGCACGTCCTGCTCGTAGGTGTCGGAGCCGAGCTCGACGTCAGCGACGTCAGCGAGCCGCACTAGACCGCCATTTTGGCTGCGAATAACTAGCTTCTTGAACTCGTCGACCGACTTGAGGTCGGTCTCGGCGGTTACGTTGACTTGGTAGAGCGCGCCCTTGGTCTGACCGACAGCAGCCAAGAAGTTGTTGGCGCCCAGGGCCTGGCTCACTTGGGACGGGCTCACGTTGAGCGCCGCCATGCGGTCAGGCTTCAGCCAAGCGCGGATCGCAAAGGTGCGGCCACCGAGGATGTCAGCGCGCTGCACGCCTTCGATCGCCGACAAGCGAGGCTGCACGACGCGCAGCAGGTAGTCCGTCACCTGATTGTCGGCCAGAATGCTCGAACCGAAGCTCAGGTACATGGACGCGATCTGCGCGTCAGACGGCTGAATGCTGATTGCGGGCACCTGCGCTTCGGGAGGCAAATCCGCGCGCACTTGATCGACGCGCGCGCTGACGTCTGCCAACGCGCTGGACGCGTTGAAATTGAGCTTCAAGCGCACGTTGATCGTCGATAGGCCCTGAACGCTCTGCGACTCGATGTAGTCGATGCCGTCGGCAGCCGCGATCACACGCTCCAGCGGCGTGGTGATGAAGCCGCGCACCAGATCGGCGTTGGCGCCGACATACACCGTAGTTACCGTGATCGACGCGCTTTCCAGCTTAGGATACTGGCGCACATTCAGCGAACGCACCGCCTGAATACCGGCGATGATGATGATCAGATTGACGACGATCGCCAGCACCGGCCGGCGCAGAAACAGATCGGTGAACCGCATGTCAGTGGTTCTCGGGATGAGGGTTCAACTCGGGGCTCGTTTGCAGCGAGTTGTTGACCAAAATCGGCGAGTTGTTGCGCAGCTTGAAGGCGCCCGCGCTAACCAGCTCGTCGCCCGGCTTCACGCCGTCGAGCACGGACACGAAATCCCCGCGCGCTTCGCCCAGGCGCACGAACTGCTGGCGCGCATTCTTGATGATCTTGCCGTCTTGCGTGGTCCTGGCGCCGGGTGAGTCCGGCTTCTTGTCCTCGACCACGAATACGGAGTCGCCAAAGGAGGCGTGCACGATAGCGGTCAACGGCACGGTCACGACCGTGCCTGCGCCGGGCAAAATCACGGCGACCTTGGCGAACATCCCAGGGCGCAACGCCTCGCCGGCATTCGGCACCGACGCGCGCAGCTTGATCATGCGCGTGGTGCTGTCGATCGTGGGGTCGACCGCAGCGATCGTGCCGTCGACCGCGGGCGCGTCCGAGGCTTCGATCTTCACCTTCACAGGCATCCCGACGGTGAGCGTGGTGAGCTGTTGCTGGGGCAAGGAAAAATCCACGAACATCGCGCCCACGGCTTGCAGCACTGTGAGCTGGGTGCCCGGGTTGAGGTATTGGCCCACGTTGACGGCGCGGATGCCCAGCCGACCGCTGAACGGCGCACGTACTATCTTCCGGGCGATTTGCGCCTGGATGGTTTGCGCATCGGTGGCCGAGCTCTTCACGGTCGCCTCGTCGCTGTCCAGCTGCGCTTGGCTGCTGACCTGCTCTTTGACCAACGCGCGCGAGCGGTTGACGTTCACCACCGCCAAATCGTGATGCACGACGGCCGACGCGAGCTGCGCGCGCTCTACGCTGGTGTCCATCTCCACCAAGACGTCGCCCTGCTTCACCAGCTGCCCGGACTCGAAGTGGATCTTCGAGACCACGCCGGCCGAGTCATTGCTCAGCGCCACGCCCTCAACCGGCGCGACGGTGCCGACCGCAGTCATCTGCGATTGCCAGGTGTCCGTCTTGGCCAGCGCGGAGCTGACTGACTCAGGCGGTGGCCCCGACTTCGCGAACTCCTTGCCCATGTTCATGAGCGAGGAGATCTGGGAAAACTTGATGAAGCCCAGCGTACCGATGAGCAGCAGCAGGCCGGCGATTACGATCAGGATTCGGAGCGCCTTGCGAGGCTTGGGATGGGTAGTCACGGTGGTTGCTCGGGGCTGTGCATGTGGTGGAAAGGGGCGGACCGCAATTGGTAGAGCGTCGATCGGCCGCCAATTCGTGCGAATCGAGACGACCTCGCATCTGTCATGGCGACTGCTGGTTGCCATCTATTGCGAAGGTTTCCCGGCTGAAACGACCGCGAAAACCAACGGCACGCGCCCGAGACACACCACGGCGGCCGCGCTCACCGACTCGCGTCACAAGCCACCAAAGTCCCGCCCCGCGCGGCCGGCGCCCCGCGCGCCCGGCTCCGCCGGGCCAATTGTGGCCGCAAAACCGGGTATCGCCGACAGCGAATTAGTGGGGAACCCGCACTGTCGTGGTTTGCGAGATGGTGCCCGACCCGCAGACGCAGATGCCTGGCGCCGCCGCGCCTCAATTTGTGATCGGACGTCGGGTGTACAGCCACTCAAGACCAACAACCTGGTGCGCGAGCGGCCCGTGTTCCCCCCGGCAGGTAAGCGTCTGGTGGGCGATGTCGCGCGCCGGACGTGGCTGTAGGGGATCTGCCGGCGAGTGGCCAGCACCCGCTGAATGTCGTTCGGTTCGGCGCCTTCGTGGCACGGCATTGCCTGCACGGCGCCTTGCAAACGCCAACCTGGCCCGGCATAAGGCGGCCCTCGCTTCCGAGGGGCGAGCCGCCCATGACTCGCCGTCGCACCTCCGCCGCGCTGCTTGGCGCCTGTTCCCTGCTTTGCGGCTTCAGCGCAGCCCGTGCCGTCTCGGCGATGAGTCCACGCGACGAGCCTTCGGAGGACAAACCCACGCCACCGGTCGACCCGGAGCGCGGAGAGCAGGAGCTCTTCAGCCTGCACTTCCAGTCGACGATGGTCACGGCCTATCACCCCGCGTTCTCTGCCAAGTACTCGGGGCCAAACAGCTTGAGCGCGAGCTCGGAGTCCGCAACAGCGCTCGTTTCGACGCTGTATGCCGATCGTCGTCTGTGGCCGGGTGGTGAATTCCTATTCAACCCCGAGATCAGTGGCGGCAAGGGCTTGAGCGCCACACACGGTGTCGCCGCGTTTCCGAGCGGCATCGTGTATCGCGTCGGAGACCCGGCACCTGTGGTGTACGTCGCGCGCCTAGCCATCAGCCAAACCATCGGGCTCGGCGGCGGGCGCGTGACCAACGAGGCCGGCGCGAACGAGCTAGCTGACATTCGCGATCGAGACCTGCTCGCGATCACGGTCGGCCGTGTTTCGGTCGAAGACGTGTTCGACGGAAATCGCTACGCGCACGACGCGACCGAGCGCTTCTTCAACTGGGCGCTGTTTGCGTCAGGCGCCTGGGACTACCCGGCGGATACGCGCGGCTACACCTGGGGCGTCATGGCCGATCTTGCCGTTGATTGGTGGTCGGCGCGCGCCGGCATCGCCCTCGAGCCGAAGTCCGCCAACGAAGCGACGATGGACTGGCGCGTCGGCAAATCGCACGGGCTGATGGCGGAGTACGAAGCGCGCTACACGGTCAACGGCCAACACGGCGCGCTCAGCACGCTGATCTTTCTCAACAGCGCTCGCATGGGCAGCTACGCGCAGGTGCTGAGCGATCCAGCTCGCTACGACAACAAGATCGAAAACACCCGCCAGGACAGTCGTCTCAAATACGGCATGGCGGTGTCCTTGGAGCAGCAACTCCGCCACGGAACTGGCATGTTCCTCCGGCTGAGCGCGAACGATGGCGCCACTGAGTCTTGGGCGTTCAC
>DATCFJ010000135.1:0-13824 GCA_036509605.1 Polyangiaceae bacterium
GAGCGTGAGCAGCATGCCAGCGGCGAGCACCCAAGAGCCGAGCGTTGAAGCCACGTGCAAGGTCTGAAAATGCGCCGGATAGTTGTAGTAGCGACGCGGCATGCCACCGTTGCCGAGCAAGAACTGCGGCAAGAACGTGGCGAAGAAGCCGCTGAACACCAGGGCGAAGCCGAGCGTGCCCAGGCGTTCGGAGTACATTTTCCCAGTGACCTTCGGGAACCAATAATGCAGCGCGGCGAGCCAGGCCGTGAGCGTGCCCCCGACCATCACGAAGTGAAAGTGGGCGACTACGAAGTAGGTGTCGTGCCAGTGCACATCGAGACTCATGGTCGCGACGGCGACGCCTGTCATGCCGCCGAACATGAACAGGAACAGAAACCCGAACACATACAGCAGCGGAGTCGCCAGCACGATTGAGCCTTTGATCAGCGTCGAGACCCAACTGTAGACCTTCACGGCGCTGAAGATCGCGACCAGCATGGACAAGACGCCAAACGCGCCAGCATCGAAGGTCGACATGCCTGCCACGAACATGTGGTGGCCCCAGGTCAAAAAGCCGACGAACGCGATGCCGAGCGTGGAGTAGACGATCGCCTTGTAAGAGAACGGATTCTTGTGCGCGAAGGTGGAGATCACCTCGCTCACCACGCCCATGGCCGGCAAGATCATGATGTACACGGCCGGGTGCGAGTAGAACCAAAAGAGATGTTGGTACAAGACCGGGTCACCGCCGCGCGCGGGGTCGAACAGCCCCCAAGAAAAGGCGTGATCGAACATGACCACGAGCAGTGACAGGCCGAGCACTGGGGTTGCGAGCACTTGAATGATGCTCGTGCCGTACAAGGCCCAGGTAAAGAGCGGCATGCGCATCCAACCGACGCCCCGCGCGCGCATAGTGTGGACGGTCACGATGAAGTTGATGCCAGTCAGAATCGTCGACCAACCTACGATGAAGATGCCGATCAACGTTGGCACTACTGCCGATGGGGACTGCGCGCTGTACGGTGTGTAGAACGTCCAGCCCGTGTCGAGCGCGCCGAGCCACATCGCCGCGAGCACGACGAGCGCGCCCAAGACGTAGATCCAAAAGCTCAGCAGGTTGAGCCGAGGAAACGCGACGTCGGTCGCTCCGATTTGAATTGGCAGTAAAAAATTACCAAAGGCAGCCGGAATGCTTGGGATCATGAACAGCCAGACCATGGTCACACCGTGCAACGTGAACAGGCGATTGTAGGTCAAGGCGGTCATGATGGTCGGGCCCGGCGTCAGGTGCTCGATGCGGAGCAGCAAAGCGAACGAGCCTCCCAGCGCGAGGGCTAGGCTCGTGGCGACGAAGTACAAGACGCCGATCCGCTTGTGATCCGTCGACAAAAGCCAAGAGCGGATCGTCTTCTGCTCAGTGGCGTAGCTTGCGGGAAGCGCTGGAACGGAATGAACGGCCTCGGCTGCGGTCGTCATGGGCTACCTTGTTGGCTGGATGAGGCAGGTGCCACTGGAGCGACCTGGAGAGCGGGCAGCCGAACACTCGGCGTGACCGGCGCGTCTTGCAGCGAACGGATGTACTCGACGATGGCCGCGGTGTCGGCAGAGTCGAGCGAGCCGAGGTAGGTCGGCATGATCGGCGCGTAGCCTTGAACGATGTGCGCGGCGGGATCCATCATCGATTCGGTTAGGTAAGCGGCATCGGCGACGACATGCTGGCCGTCCGTGAGCGTGACGTCGGAGCCATACAATCTGCTCCAGGTGGGACCGATGTGCTTTTGGCCGTCGATGGTGTGGCACGACAAGCACGCGTGTTTCACCGCGGCGTTACGTCCAAGATCGGCCAGCGGGCGCGCGCGGGCCGCGTCTCCCAACCAATTGCCGTATTCGGCATCGGTCAAAACGCGGACTTCTCCGAGCATGCCAGAGTGCAATACTCCGCAGTATTCGGCGCAATAAATCGGATATGTGCCGACTCGAATCGGTTTGAACCAGAGCGTGACGTAGCGGCCGGGTAGTACGTCTTGCTTCACGCGCATGGCGGGGACGTAGAAGCTGTGGATCACGTCGCGTGAAATCATGATCAGCTCGACAGGGCGTCCCACGGGCACGGTCAGCACGTCGTTCTCGATTAGACCTTGGCTGTGGCTAAACTTCCACATCCATTGCTTGGCGGTCACGTACACCGCGTCGGCTCCTGCCGGGCGCGCTCGCATCGCCATGTACTGGCGATAGCCCAGCACCCACCACAGCAAGAAGAGCGCTAGCGTGCCGAACACTAAGGTCGCTTCGCGTTTTCCGGTCACGCGCACTACGGGTGTCGAGTGGTCACCCGGTCGTTGTCGATAACGGATCACGAACACGAGCGCGAACAGCGTGATCACGGAGACCGCCAGCAGCGTCGTGCCGATCACGAAGAGGTGAAGCCAGTCGATTCCGTCGGCAAACGAGGAAGCGCCCGGCGGTAGTCCGAATACCTTGCGAAACAGCTCGAGCATCAGCGCAGGCCCTCTGCGCGCAGATCCATCGCACGCTCGATGGGGATGCGGGCGATGCCGGCGTCGCGATCGGCCCAGCCGTAGCTAGCGAGCTGCTTCAGTTGCTCGGCTCGCAAAGTGAGCCCGCGCTCGGTCGTGTCGATGGGCGTCTGTTCGGGCGTCCCGGTGGCGAATGCCGCGCTCGAAATCGTCCGCGGCGGCGGGTGGCTTGCTGGATTGCTGCGCAACATCCACCACGAAACGAGGACGCCCAGCGCCGACACGAACACCGCCGAGCCGGCCAACAACAACAGACGCCGACCTGGGACGAGGTCTGGCTCCTGATGAACGCTTTCCGGCTCGGTCATGGTGACTCGTAGCCCAGCGAGCGTGCGAGCTCGGGATCGCGGATGGGGACGGCTCGCTGCGATGATGAGCGTAAAATGCCAGTGAGTAGCGCACACGCACTCAAGAGCAGAAAGGGGCCGAGAGCAAGCAGGGACGGTGCAGCGCTCGCGCTCGGGGCGATCAGCCAATACACGTCGACCGCGTGCATTAGCGCGATCCACGCGCCCAACGCCGCCACGAAAGCGGAGCGTTCTTTCCATTGACGCGACAAGAGCAGCAAGAACGGCACGATGAAGTGGCCGAATATCAGGAGAGCAGCCAAGTAGCGCCAGGCGCCGCGGGCGCGTGGCACGTAAAACAGAGCCTCGCTTGGCAGATTGGCGATCCAGACGATGATCAGCTGTGAGACCGCGATGTACGCCCACAGGCAGACCGCCGCGAACAACAGGCGACCTAGCGCGAGGCTGTGCGCCGCGCTCACCTCCTTGGGCAAGACGCCGTGCCGACGCGCGCTGTCGACGAGCACAGCGAGCACGCCCAGCGCCGAGGCAAAGCCACCGATCAAAACGTACAGACCGACGCTGGTCATGTTCCAACCGGGAACCGCGGACATCAACCAATCGAACGCCGCCCAAGAGCCCGTGAGCCCGAGTGCGGGCAGTGAAGCGGCGCTCACGGCGGAGCGATTGGCGAGAAACCACGATTGCTTACCTCGATCTTGCGCGCGTGCGGCGCGCCGGAGCGCTTCGGCGATCGCGACCCAGAAGAGCAAATAGACCAGTGCGCGGAGCAGGAAAGGGCCCGAGCTCATCCAGACGTGGCCAAACGCCTGCGCGCGCCGAGCCGCCGTGATGGCGTCAGCACTCGCGAGCGACGAGCCCGCCCAGGGATAAATCACGTGCAGGTCGAAGGCGACCGGAAGGAACAGCGCGGGCAAGACCAAGGCGGGAGTAGCCAAGCTCAGGCACAGGCGGCGCAGCACCACCAACCAACGGGCACCCACCACGTATGTCATCGCCAGCAAGGCTAAGGCACCTACGACAGTACTCGCCACGAAACCGAAGGCGGCGAGATAAGCGAAAGCCTGCTCGGCCGGCTGCGAGAGCGCTCCGACAACCGACAAGCCGGCGCCGACCGCGAGCGTGCCTAGCGTGAGCCAAAGCCAGGTGCGCGCTGGCTTCACGGCGCCACCTTTCGCAGCGCTGCCTGCAGATACGGAGGCAGACTCGTGACCGGCGCGGCTTGGCTCAGCCGCAGCGCGTCCAGGTAGCCGATCACGGCCCAGCGCTCCTCGACGCTGAGCAACGCCGCGTAGCCGGGCATCAAACCGTAGCCGACGGAGGCGACTTGGAAGACCTTCCCCGCGGGCAACTGAGCGATGCGCGCCTCGTGCAACGAAGGCGGTTTTCTAAGCTCCATTTTTTCGGCAACCACGCTGTGGCCGTCGCCGAGCACGCCGTGGCACGTGGCGCACACGCGCTCGAACGCGACGCGCCCGACCTCCAAGGAAGCGCGCGTGACCAGCAGCGGGCTGTTCTGCACGTAGTCGGTAGCGCTGCGTCCGGTCTCGATCTGAGTCTGCCCGATGAAGGACTGTTCTCGTGACACGGTGTCCGGTACGGGCTCACGCATGGTGCGGCCGTCTGCGAAGGCGGAGCTTGCACCGTAGCGTTCGCCACGCGGTTGCACGAGCATGCGCTCGAGGCCTGGATCCGGCTGGTGAAACGCCTGGCCTTCGTCGCAGGCCGAGAGCAAGCCTGTGATCAGCCACGGCACGACTCTGAAAAACGCCGCATTCATGGGCTGACGCCGCCGTCGATGCGATGAACGTGCACCGCCCCGAGCTGTTCGAGCATTTGGGAAAGTGGCTCGCTCGGGTTGCTCTGGTTGTCGCGCACGCCAATCCAAAACCGATCGATGGACGTGCGCGCGAACCCTGGAATCGAATCGAGAGGATCGTGGAGCCGCGGCATGCCCGAAGAAAATAGCGTTCCCAAGAAAGCGGTGATGGCCGCGCTGAGTACGGCCGACTCGAACATGATCGGTATGTCCGTGATGAACGAGTTGAGCGGGCGCCCGCCGACGTTCAGCGGATAGCTCCGCGCGGCGGTCCACCACATCAGCAAAAAAGATAGACCCCCACCCAGGCACGCTGCGGCCAAAATCAAGGACAACAGCAGGCGAGGCCGCTTCAAGCCTAGGACCGCCTCGAGCTCCGGCATCGGGTAGGGCGTGAAAGCGTCGAGCTCGGCGTAGCCTCGCGCACGCAAATCACGAGCCGCCGCCAGCGCCAGCGCTCCCGTCTCGAACTCGGCCCAGACGTCGGCCTGCGTAGCGTTGCTCACTTTCGACCTCGTAGCTCGTAGTCGAGCGCTTTGAGCTCACTGACCGGGATGAACGGGACGAAGCGTAGAAACACCAAAAACAAGAACAGGAAGAAGATCAGCGTGCCACAGACGAGAGCGCCGTCGATCAATGACGGCCGGTAACCGTGCGCGGCCGCGGGCAAAAAGTCCGCGCTCAACGAGGTGATGATCAGCATCAGCCGCTCGAGCCACATACCGAGTTGGATGGACAGCGTCAGCGCGAAGAGGCACAGCGCGCTACGTCGCACGCGGCGGCTCCACAAGAACAGCGGCGAGCCGCAATTGCAGGCGATCACCGTCCAAAACAAGGGCGCGAACTGGCCGTGCGGACGAACGTGCAGCAGCATGTGGCGTTCGAAGGAATCGCCGCCGACCCAGGCCAGATAGCTCTCGACGAGGTAAGCGTAGGTGACGATCGATCCCGTCACGAGCAGCATCTTGGCCATCTTGTCCAAGTGGTCGGTCGTGATCACGTGCTCTAGGCGGTACAGGCGCCGCGCCGGGATCAACAGCGTGAGCACCATGGCGAAGCCTGAATAAATGGCGCCGGCGACGAAGTAGGGCGGAAAGATCGTGGAGTGCCAACCGGGCAATACGCCGATCGCGAAATCCATACTGACGATGCTGTGAACCGAGACGACGAGCGGCGCGGCAATGCCTGCCAACACGCCGTAGGCAATCCGCTGCCGTCGCCAGGTCATCGCCGAACCATGCCAGCCGAGCGCAAAAATCGCGTAAATCCTGCGGCGCCAGCGCTCCGGCGCATAGTCACGCATCGCGGCCAAGTCCGGGATCAAGCCGAGGTACCAGAACAACAGCGACACCGTGAGGTACGTACTGACCGCCGCGACGTCCCAGGTAAGCGAGCTGCGAAACTGCGGCCAGACGCCCATCGTGCTCGGATACGGGATCAACCAATAGAAGAACCAGGCACGCCCCATGTGCAGGAGTGGGAACAGCCCCGCCTGCACGACGGCGAACAGTGTCATGGCTTCGGCAAAGCGGTTGATCGACGTGCGCCACTTCTGCTCCAGCAGCAGCAAGAACGCCGAGATGAACGTGCCAGCGTGCCCAATGCCGATCCACCACACGAAGTTCGTGATGCCGAACGCCCACGCCACGGGGATATTATTACCCCAGACACCGATGCCAGTGATCAACGTATAAACGACGGCAGCGATCAGCACCGTACTGCCCGCGCCGGTGACCAAGATCGCCGGTCCGAGCCAGCGTGGAGGGTGTAGCACCTTGTCGAGCAGCTCGGCCGTCAGCGACGCATCGCTCTGGGGGCGCGGCAGCAGCGCGACGTCATCGGGCGCTGCGCTGTAGTCCGGCGCGGGCCAAAGCCGCAAATCATCGACGGGCCCGGCGGTCACGCGAGCTCCGGATTCGGGTTCGTCAGCTTCATCAAGTAGCGAGTGCGCGGTACGGCGCCGAGCTCGGGCAACACTTGAAAAGCGCGGTCATTTTGGCGCAGCACTGCGACCTCCGAATTGGGGTCGTTGATATCGCCGAAGCGGATGGCTTCCGTGGGACAAGCCTGCTCACAGGCGGTACGGACTTCGTGATCGGCAAGCGGCCGGTGCTCGACTTTCGAAGCGATTTCCGCTTTGCGAATCCGTTGCACGCAGTAGGAGCACTTCTCCATCACGCCGCGCGCGCGGACTGTCACTTCGGGATTCTGCGCCAGCTCGCGGGGCGATCGTTCGCCCTGATGGTAGTCGAACCAATTGAAGCGTCGCACCTTGTACGGACAGTTGTTCGAACAAAAGCGCGTGCCGACGCAGCGGTTGTAAACCATCTGATTCAGACCGTCCGACGAGTGAACGGTGGCGCCGGTTGGACAAACGTACTCGCAGGGCGCCTTCTCACAGTGCTGGCACGCCATGGGCTCGACCAGCACGCGCGGGGAGGCGTCGCTACCGTTCACGTAGCGATCGACCCGTAGCCAGTGCATCTCGCGGTGCTTGAGCACTCCGCTCTTACCGACCGACGGAATGTTATTTTCTGCCTGGCACGCGACGACGCAGGCGCTGCAGCCGGTGCAGGCGTTCAAGTCGATGGTCATGCCCCATTGGCGCGCCGACTCGGGCGCGTCGGACGCGTACATGCTGAGCGGACGCTTCAGCGTGGAAGTGCCGCGTTTGGGGTCACTTTGGTAGTCCGCCAACGTGCTCGAGAGCAGGATCGAATCGGCAGAGTCGCCGAGGGTCATCGTGTCTTGACTGAGCGCTAGGTCCTCACTACGGCCCGTAACCCGAATTTGCAACGCAGATGCCGCCTGCGCGTTCGAGGCCATGAGCCGATAGCCGCTCACGCCGAACGACTCATGACTGGTTTCGCTTCGTTGACCCCAGCCCAGCGCGAGCGTCAGGGCACCGTCTGCGTGTCCTGGCACGATCAGCGCTGGCACTGCGACGCTGCGTCCTCCCCGAGTCAGCTCGAGCACTTGCCCGTTCGATGCGCCGAGGCGGCGTGCCAGCGCGGGCGCGATCAGTGCGGCGTTGCCCCAGGTTTGTTTGGTGACGGGACACGGCAGCTCGAGCAGCCAAGGATTGTTACCGAACCGGCCATCATGCAGCCGAGTATCGGCGGTCAAGCTCAGCTCGATGCCAGGTGATTGAGGTGCGCTGTCAGCGAGCTGCGAGAGCCAGCCCCAAGACAGCGAAGGGCTAGTGAGGACCGGAATTTTCGTATTTTCCACGGTGCCGCGGGCCAACGTGGTTTCCCAAAACGAGTCGAAATCTGCGGGGCGTTGCTCGCGCCAGAAGTCCCTGAGTAAGTCGTGAGCCGACGGCTGATCGGCGCCGAGCAACGCTGCCAGCACCTCACTCGAGGTTCGTCCGCCATAGAGCGGCGCAAGCAACGGTTGAACGATGCTGGTGGTCCCGCCGAGCGAGCGCGTGTCGAGCCAAGATTCGAGCATGTGCGCCGCCGGCGCTCGAAAGTTGCACTTAGCCGACGTCTGGTTGGCGAAAAGCCCGAGGTAGATGCTTTCTCTGGCGCGGCCAAGCAGATTCTCGAGCTCGAGATCTGCGGCCGATGCATAGACGATATCGGTATCGAACACGATCAACGATTCGACGGCGTTCGCGGCGAGCGCGCCGCGCAGCTCGTGGAGCGAGCCAAACGAATCTTGGTCACTGCCGATGATTGGGGATGGCACGTAGCTCAGCGCATCGTTACCCAGCAGCGTATTGATGGCATGCGCTGCTGCGTGTACTGGAGCCGGCAGGTGATCACCTGTCAGGACTGCTCCACGCCCGCGATGCGCCACGAGATCACGTGCAATGGCACTGATGGAAGGCGCGTGTTGACTCATAGTGCCAGCCCGTGATGCGAGGCGAGCTGCCAGATCCTGTGGCGTGCCCGTTGCCTCCGTGCCGAGCGAAAGTGCTACCTCCCGCAGTAGGGCCGCCGCAAACGCGGCCATCTGACTCGGAACGAGCGCGAGCCGGTGGTCGGCCATACCGCCGGTGACGCTCATCGAAGTCTCGACGACGTAAAGCCGATTCATCGAATCGGCAGAAGAACGCAGGCGTCGACCGTGCGCGAATGCTCGCGCGACCGCCAAGTGTTCGGGCCCTTGGGCAAGCATGTCGGCGTCGATGGCCACGACGACTTGGGTACCTCGCAGATCGACGCGCGTCTCTAGCGTAGAACCGAACGCAAGCCGCGAGCCTTGCCAGGCAGCGGCTCGCGACAGAGGAGCGTGAAAGTGCACGGCAAGCTCGGGGAGCTTATTTTGCAACTTCGTCAATTGGCGGGTCAGCAGCGGCGAGCTACACGGGCCGAGCACCAGGTGTACCCCGCGCCCGCGTCGCTCCGCATTGCCAGCAGCACGTAATGCGCGCGTGAGGTCGCTGTCACTGGCGGGAAGGCCGCCGCGGGTGACCGAGCGCAGCCGCCGCGGATCGTACAGCTCGAGCAGCAACGCTTGCTGCATTGCGGACGATGCACCGAGACTTGCGGGGTGTGTCGGGTTGCCTTCGATCTTCGTCGGCCGACCCTCATGGCTCTCCACGACGATGCCCGTCCCATACCCATCCAGGGTGCTCGCCGAGGCGTAGTGCAGCGCGCGCCCCGGCACGATTTCGGGTGGTTGCACGCGATACGGGATGATCTTCTCGGCAGGCGCTCGGGTGCAACCCAGCAGCGCCTGACTCGAAAGCGCAATCGTCGCGCCACTCAGGTACAGAAACTCTCTGCGTGACAGCTCGCCCGGCGGTTGGTCTTGCGCCGCATCGAACTCGGGCACTCCCGGGTCCAGCTGAGGGCGCTCTCCAATCGGTTTTAGCGGTGGCATGTGGTGCAATCGGTGGGAGGCTCTACGTTGAGCTGCTGGCGGAGGAGCGCTCCGCTCTCGGTGGCCGATCCCGACGGCTGCCATTCCATGTTGGTGATCTCGCTCAGCGGGCGCAGCCGCGCATCTGGCGAACGATGGCAGTCCAAACAAAACTGCATGGTGAATGGCTCGACCGCATAGACCTGCGCCATGCGATCGACACGCCCATGGCAGCTCACGCAGCCTACGCCTTTCGTGACGTGAATTGAGTGATTGAAGTACACGAACTCGGGTAAGCGCGTGACGCGGTTCCAAGACAGCGGTGCGTTCGCAAAATATGCCTGACGCACCGGCGCGAGCGCCGCGCTGTTCGTCCAGATCTGCGAATGGCAGCCCATGCACAGCGAGGCTGCGGGCATACCCGCCGAAGCCGAGCGCGCGACGTCGCTGTGACAATACGTGCAGGCGATGCCATCATCGCGCACGTGATGGCGATGATCGAACTTCACTGGCTGCGCTCGCAGTGTCCCAACGCCGGTGACGTAGGGCGTCCGCTCCCAAGCCCACAGCCCCGCAGGAATCGAGACGAGCGTGGCAACGCCGAGCACGAGCGCGAGCCGAAACACGGCGGTGCTCCAAACGGGAAACAAAGGCCCTCCCCGCGCCTCGTCCCCTTTCGTCTCGTCATGCGCGATATCGACCTCCAAGAGTAAGCCCGCGCACGGTCAGCAAGACTCGTGCCCTAGGCGCGCAAACCCACAGGGCCGGGAAAACACTGGGGTGCCAAACGTACCGGCCGCGGCAAGTGAGACACAATGCCCGCGTTGACGCTTTGCGCCGCGGCATGCGTGCCGCGCGGCTCGTCAAAGACGCGCCGACAGGAGTCGCGCGTACGCCATCGCGTCCTGCGAGCTCGCGGCGCCGAGTTCCGGGTTAAAGTCGGCGGCAGCGATGCGCACTGGGACCAAGATCTCCGACCTTCTCGCCTGCGGGCTCGGCGCGTGCCTCATGCTCTCGGCCCAGAGCGCGCTCGCCGGCACAGCCAGGCGAGATCCGCCGCTACTTTTCGGCGCGGGACCCCATCAAGTCCGTGCGCCCGTCGTCATCGATCCGGCGCTACCCACGGGAAGCCGCTTGGCGGCGCAGCTTGAACGACCGCGCAGCGCCGGAGCCGCCTGCTCAGCGCGTTTGCCGGTGTGTGTGCAACGCGGCGCAGCGGTGTCGGGTGCGGACGCGCTGAGTGCGCTGAGTGCGCTGGAGCTTGCCTATGAGCGAGTCGTGCAAGCGCTCGGCTTGCCCGCGCCGCTGAGCGACGACGGGCACGGCGGCAGCGACGCGCTCGACTGGTACTTGGACGGAGAGCACAGCCAACTAGCGACCGAGCATGACGTGCTCGGCTTGGGTGGTTTCGACCGCGCTGCTGCGTTTTGCCTGAGCTCGAGCAGCGCAGACCCGGCGCTGCTCGAGCGCGATGCGACGCTGTGCGTCGGCGAAGCCATCGCCAAGCGGCTTGCTCCGGGCGAGCCAGAAGCCATACAACGCGCGTTCGCTACTGAGCTGTGGTGGCTCACGGGGCGCGTGACAGCGCTCGACGTGCAGGCCATCGACGATGCGCAGGGGCACCCCGAGCGCGCGCTCGCCGCACGCGGCGCCCAGTCCAGCGCCGCCGCCAGCATCCTGTTCGACTTTCTGGAGGGCGCGCGCTCCTCGCAAAGTAGTGGAGGCCTCGTTACGTCGCTGCTCTCGGCCGCAGCAACCAGGACACCGGGCGACGCGTTCGAGTGGAACGACGAGCCCGACGTGTTCGACGTGCTCCGCCACAGCCTCGACGAAGATACGACCAAGATGGCGACGCTGCTCGGACAATACGCCATTTCTCGTGCCTTTTTGGGCGATCGCGACGACGGCACGCACCCGCCTTTCGACGGGTGGGCGGGCGCCTTCGGGCGCGTGAATTACGATTGGGCGATTCGCTTTTCGTCCTTACCCCGCCGCGTGCGCGCGTCGCGGCCGATCGAACCGACCGGCATTGAGATGCTTTGGGTCGACCTCGACGAGGTGCCGATCGGCGTCTCGCTCGGCTTCGAGAGTGAGTGGGAAGCGCCGGTTGCGTTTCGCTGGACGTTGATCAGCGTCGACGAGCACGGGCAAGAGATGGCGCGCGTAGACGTGCCTTTTCAAGAGCGCGGGCGTTCTTCCGAGGCCCGCGTCGTGAATCTGATGGGCGTGCGCGCAGTGCTGGCGATCGGCGTCAACATGGGTGGGGTCGATCTTGCGCACCCTTTCGATCCCGACTTGGATCCGTTTGAGGCCGAGTCTTGCACGGCCTACTTCGCGCGCATGTGACGAGAGCCCCGATCACGTCATTGTCCCGCGGGTGTCATCGCTATTTCCGGTACTTCGAGGCCTTCACCATGACTACCGCGCGGCTGCGTGACCGCGCGGACGGGTATCGTAGCCAAGACAGGGGGATCGTCAGCGAGCGCTTCGATCACGAAGTCGTGCTGCTGGTGTGGCCATCATCGGCGCGAGCGGGTTCGAGCTAGCGACCGCGGCCTGCCACATTGCCCGTTTGTCGACGGCAACGCGCCGCAACGTGACCTGAACACCACCGGCCTCTGCTTCGACGGTCGCATATTCCGCGTATGGCATGAGAGTCGGCGGCTTGTGATCGACGAATTCCTTGAACGGCGCGCCGACGCTGCCGGCGTTGACGATCAAGATGCCCTGGTTCTCTATCACGGCCACCCAAGCGTCGCGCAAGGCGAGGCCGATCAGCATTGTCGGCCGTGCGAGCACGCAGTAGAAGTTCCTGCGCAGGAGCAGAACGTGGCCGTAGACGTACTAACCGAAGTCGTGATCTCTCGCCCATGTAGCGAGGTCGCTGCGTATGCGGGTGATCCAGGGAACGCGCCGCACTGGTACGTCAACATCAAGTCGGTTGAGTGGAAAACTCCTCCGCCGCTGGCTGTTGGATCGCGACTCGCGTTCGTTGCGCAGTTCCTCGGCCGTCGGCTCGCATATACCTACGAGATTGTCGAATTGGTTCCCGCCGAGCGGCTCGTGATGCGCACGGCCGGAGGCCCATTTCCCATGGAGACGACCTACACCTGGGCGCCCGTCGATGAAGGCAGTACGCGCATGACCCTCCGCAATCGGGGAGAGCCGAGTGGCTTTTCGAGCGTCGTCGCTCCCGTCATGGCGATCGCGATGCGCCGAGCGAATCGCAAAGATCTCGAGCAGCTCAAGGCCGTTCTCGAGTCTGGCGCGTAGCCGTCTTCTCGGTGTGCCCGTGCCCATTTCTTCCCGCACGAATATGGGCGGCTCGTGGCCGTGCTCACGCGCAAGGCGGGCGGATTCTCCCCTTCGAGCGTCCAGCGTTCCCGCGCGTAGTTCAGGTAGAGGTGCATCTGCCCCGCGTCGGCGTGAGTGAATCGATCCAGTTTCAGATCGATGATGACGAGGCAGCGCAGGCGGCGGTGAAAGAACATCAGGTCGACCCTGTACCAGGTGTCGCCGACGCGCAGCCGACGTTGCCGACCCACGAAGGTAAAGTCGCCGCCGAGCTCAAGCAGGAACGACTCGATCTTGGCGATCAACGCTGCTTCAAGGTCGGACTCGGAATACTCATCCTTCAAGTCGAGGAACTCGAGTACGTAGGGATCCTTGATCTCCTCTGCAGGTGCTCGGCTTCTTTCAGGAGTGCCTGCGCGTGCTCGAGCCGGGCGGCGTGCTGCGCATCGCGTTCCCTGACGTAGGGCGCTTCTTGACCGCCAGTTCAGCTGAATTGTGACGCAATTGTGCCGCACACGAGGCGATAGCGTCGCTGCGGGACGCAGAGTCCTCTGATCGGACCTGTGCGTCTCGGACCGGGGTAGCGGCGTTTGTCCGAGTGATCGGCTCATGCGCTCGGAGTCCATCAGGAATCACAATTGCTCGATCCGGGGCGGTCCCGAACTTGCAGCGGGCGGAAGAAGCAGGGACCAAACCCCGGCTCAGTTTACAGCACACACATGAGAGTCGATGGGTTCGCCGATTCAGGCGCGCCACCGCCTACCTTTACGCGTGGGGCGTGCTGCTCACGCCGGCGCTGGGCGCGGTGCTGACGTCTGCCAGCGCGGTGATCGTGGCCGTCAACGCGCGAATGCTGAAGCTTAAGGAAGACAGGGCCGAAGCCGGAGGCGAACCCCATGCTCAAATTTGAAGCCAACGCGGCCACAGCAACCATGAAAGAGGCATGACAATGAATCAAGCGACATCCACGACCAACACGACCAAAGACCCTATCTGCGGAATGACCGTGGACCCAGCGACGGCTCTCCACGCCGAGCGCGATGGGAAGACGTCCTACTTCTGCGGCGAGCAC
>DATCFJ010000136.1:0-3620 GCA_036509605.1 Polyangiaceae bacterium
GGAAACGCCGCTGATGCCGCCCGAGTCGCCGCCCGCACCCGCGGCTGGCGAGTCGCCGGCCTCTCCGCTTGCGCCCGATGTCGAGCCGCCGCTCGACGTTTCACCTCCGCCGCTCGGTGTCGAGCCGCCAGTCGCCAGATCAGCTCCCGCTCCCGCGGAGTCGAGCGGCGGGCCTCCGCTTTCTCCGCCGCTCGGAATCAGCGAGCGGTCGACGTTAGCGATCAGCTCGCAGGCCGATGCACTGAGCGCGAACGGAAGGGCAACGAGGGCGGCGAGTGTGGCGCGTGCGGAAAGGTTGAGGCGCTTCATATCGACTGCCAAATCTAGGAGGCTCCTTCCGCATCGTCAATCGCCAACGCCGCCCGCTCGCAATCGGAAGCACTACAAACCGTCCTGGAGCGCGAAGCGGCGGCAGGTTTGACCGTGGGCCCATCTTCTAGACGAGATCACGGCGCGGACGGTTCGAGCGTCCATGGCGGTTCTCGGCAAGCGCGCCGTCCAACATGCACGCCGTGGCGCGGTGCTGGCTCGTGCGGGCGACCGGGTCCCGGGCTGCGTGCCGGGCTGGTCGTGCGTGGTCGAGGCGGTCGGCGAGCGCGAGGCGCTGCTCTGAGCTTTGCGCCGTGCTTTGTGCGCAGTGCCCGCTTACCAAACACACACGGATGAAGTCGCCGGCATTCGGGTCGCAGCCGACCCTCTTTTCTCCGTGCGCGACACGAAGGGCCTGCCTGCGCCGGCACGCCAAGCGCAAATGCCGCCCGCGCAGCTCGGCAACGACGGCACCCAGTGCGTTCCGCGGACTCGGCGCTCGGCTTTGGAGCCCTCAACGATTATAGTCGGCGGGCATGGCGTTGCTGTCGCTTCCAGCGTTCCGTCGGGTGCTCGCGTGGGCCGCGGAGCAGGGGATGTCCGTTCGGGGGCAGCTCAGCGAAGAGCAGCTGGCCGCTTTGGAGAGTGTGTTTTCCGGCAAGGAGCCGTGGAGCTTCGAGCACTACCAGCCGCTCTGCGCTTTTGCTCACGCTTTGCCGCGCCTGAACCTGCCGGACCTACCCGCGCTGCTGAACTTTGGCGACGTCCTGCAGGCTCTTGACGAGTATCGAGCTGCCACGGTCGCGGCGTGGCCGACGCACGAGGCCGTCTCCGAGAGCACCTTCAGCGAGCTGGGCTATGCGTCCACGTCGGCGGCCATCACGCGCATTCGCGATACAAATACGGCCGCGTGGCGCGAGCACGGGGTGAGCAACAAGGAGCTCTTGCTGCGGGGCGCCGAGCGCGCCGCAGGGCCGCGCGCCGTCATCATCGGCGCCGGCAAGTTGTACGACATTCCGCTGCGCAAGCTGGCAGAGCGCTTCGAGCAACTGCTGCTGGTCGACATCGACGCCGCCGCCCTGGCCGAGAGCGTCAAGCAGGTAGGCCTGGAGCCAAAGCTCCACTCGCGGCTGTTGCTGGTGCAGGCCGACGTAACGGGTATCAACGACGTCTTTCTGCAAAGGGCTCGCGCTGCCCTGGCGCACACGGGCGAAGTCGAGGTTTACGAGGCGCTGCTCCGGCTTCTGCACGACTATCGCGTCGACGAACCGCCGCGACTTTTTCCAGAGCACGCGGCTGGGGGGCCGCTCGACTTTGCTTGCTCGTCGATGGTGTTGTCGCAGCTAGCGACGCCGCTCACGAGTTACGTGCAAGAGCAATTCGCCGTGCGCTTCCCGGCGAGCCAACGCACGCGGGCCCACGAGTTTCAGGTCGCGCTCGGTCAATTTACGCACCGCTTGCAGCAGGCGCACGTGCGCTCGCTGCTGGCGGCCGCGCCCTGCATCGCGCTGAGCAGCGACATTACCGATCAGTACACGGCGCTCGATCCGCGCGGCAGCATACTGCACGGAGCTGCGCGGCTGCCGCTGATCGGTGCTCCAAGCTTGAGCGCGTTAGTGCCGCGACAGCAAGCACGCACCGTGTTTACTGCCGAATGGCAGTGGCGGCACGTCGTCCCGAGCCGCATGAAGCCCCACGGTCGCACGGTACAGGTCGAAGGCGTAGTCGCAGAACGCATCTAAGATCGGACCGCCAACCCGCCGATCAATCTTGAAGCGGCAATGAGTCGGTCGATGACGCCACGGCTCAGTCGTAGTGCTTGGGCCCAGTGACGGTGCAGTCGGGCGAACCCGAACGCACGACACCGAAGGCCGCTAGGTTGAACACGTACTGAGCTGTGCCACTGAACTTGAACGTCAGCGAATGTAACCCCGTGAGCGCGAGCGGGCCGCAATCGACGACGAGCCAGTTGAACCAACCACCGGTGGGCGCGATTGCGCAGCTCACTGTGGGAGTGGTGTCTGCGTCTGCGAACAGGCTGAGCGTGCCCCCGGGGGTGTTCGCGTCGTCCGCCGATACCACCACACGCAGCCGCATCTGGCCTACACGCTGTCCAAGGTCCACGGCGTCGTAGCGCGCTGACGCGGTGTCTTTGATGAAAGCGAGCCAGGATCCACACTGACCGCCCTGAATCTGCAACAGTTGGCTGGAGGTGGGCGCCTTTGCGGACCACCATTGCTGGTCGGCCGCGTCCCCCGGACAACTCACGACCAGCTCCGCGCAACCCAACGACTCGTCATGCGAGGCGCATGCGCCCGTGACGAACAACAAAATCCCGATGGCTGCCCGAGTCCGCAACGCCCGATGATCTGCGCCCTACCCGGCCGCGCGTCAAATGGGGTAGAGGAGCCAGCGATGGCGCGGAGGCGGGAACAAGTCATGAAGGCCAGCGGCGGCTTGATTGGCCTCTTGGTTGTTTCGTGGTCGTCAGCCCTCGCCGCCCAGCCGACCGCGCGCTTTGCCCTGTCGTGGAACGGCCCGCCCGGTTGTCCGACGGCCGAGAATATCCAAGCTCGGGTGGACGCGCTACTGGGGGGGGCGGCCAGCGCCAGCCGCGTTGCGGACGTTCGCGCGTCAGGCCAGGTGGAGCGTGTGGACAATGGCTTTCGTTTGCTGCTCAGCATGGGGGTCGGTAGCACTCCGAGCTCGCGTGTCATTGAAGCGCGCACCTGTGACGAGCTGGCGGGGGCTGCGGCCATTGCCATCGCGCTACTCGCTCGCTCGACCGCAGAAGGGGGTTCGGCGCCTGCAATTGGCGAAAGCACCCCCGCCTCCGCGCCGTCGGCTGCACCCCCGAATTCAGCGCCCGCGCCGCTGCCCTCGCCGAACCACGATCAGGCGGGCAGCACCAAGGATGCTCCCCCGGTAGAGCCCCCGCCGGGCGGGCTGCACTTGCTCATTGACGCCCCGATTGGCGCTGCTGGCTGGGGCTCCCTGCCATCCGCAGGGCTCGGCCTCGGGGCAGCGCTCGGAGTCCGCTGGAAAGGTCTGCGCGCGACTGTCGGCGGGGAATTGTGGCAGCCACAAACGGACCGAGTTTCCGGCTTCGCCAGCCACTTCGCCCTTCAGTCGGGTCGAGCAGAGGCGTGCTTCATCCAAGCGGTGCATGGCCTGGAGCTGGGACCGTGCCTCGGCGCAGCGGCGCAGCGTCTGGCTGGCGAAGGCGTTGGATCACAGGTTTTCTCCGCGAATTCGCGGACGACCCTGTGGATTTCCGGCTCGGGCGGGCTGTTCGTGTCCCTGCCCACACC
>DATCFJ010000137.1:0-3541 GCA_036509605.1 Polyangiaceae bacterium
GCCGGTCGTACACGCGACAGCCCATGTTCTCCACTGCCGTGGGCAGAAGGGTGCGCGGTCCGGCCAGCGCGACATCTGCGCCCAGCATGCGTAGCAACAGCGCGTTGGAACGCGCCACACGGCTGTGCGTGATGTCTCCGCAGATCGCCACTTTCATGCCGCGAAGGTCGTTGCCTTTGCGCTGCCGAATCGTGAATGCATCCAGCAGCGCCTGGGTCGGGTGCTCGTGCATGCCGTCGCCCGCGTTGACGACGCCGGCACGGGCGTAGCGCGCGACATAGTGCGCCGCACCGGACGCTGCGTGACGGATGACAATCACGTCTGCGTGCATCGCGTCGAGCGTGTTGACGGTGTCGCGCAGGGTTTCGCCCTTGCTGGTGCTGGACGACGACCCCCCGATGTTCACCACGTCCGCCGCCAAGCGCTTGCCGGCGAGCTCGAAGCTGGTGCGCGTGCGCGTGGAGGCCTCGAAGAACACGTTGATGATCGTCTTGCCGCGCAGGGCCGACACTTTGCGCACCGGGCGCCGACTCACGTCGAGGCAGGTCTGCGCCAGGGCGAGCAGCTCTTCTGCGGTCTCGCGGCTGATGTCCTCGATGCCCAGGAGATGGCGAATGCGCTCTTCGGTCATGGAGCCTCGGGGCGGGAGCCGCGCCGAGCGCTCTCGGGGGCGAGCAACCTTGCCATGAGGCGGGGTCCTAGCATGCTGCCCTGCCAGAGCCTATCCCGCCGCTAGTTGAGCCAGCGACCGTCGGGGCCGCGGCCTTTTCCGCCGCTTTCCGGCGCGGCGGGATCGCCTTTGGCGAGGCCGCCCTCGATTACTTTGAGCCGTGAGCGCGTGGCGCGCTGCTTGCGCTGCGCCGCTTCGCGAAGCACCTCCGCGTCCAATCGGTTCAACCGGAGCTTCAGCCAATAGCGGCGCAGCGGCGAGGGGCTACCGCCACCCAGGAGCCAGCCGGCAAAAGCTCCAGCCAGGTCCGCGGGCAAGCCCTCGGTCGGTGTCGAGCGAAAGACCAAGTAGATGAACGGCATGCCGACCGCCATCGTGATCACGGTGCGCGTGCTGATCGGCAAGATGCCGTACAGTCGGACCACCACCCCTCGGTTATTGAGGGCCCAAGCCACAGCCAGGCCGCCGCCGACCGCGTAGCCGCCAAACCAGTACGAGGGCGCAAGGTAGCGTTCGACGCTAGGGGGCAGCGCGACATCGAACAACGCCTGAACCAGCGTCGAGACCAGGATGGTGCCCAACAAGAAGCGCAGAAAGCGGCTAGGTCCCCACTTCTGCTCCAGCGGAACGCCGAAGAAGTACAGCGTGACCAGCACACCGAACAGCTGCCAAAGGTTGTCCGGCGACTGCAGCACCGGGGCGGTCAGCAGACGCCACACTTGACCGTGCAAGATCAGCAGCGTGTTGCCGCAGAAGAGAGCGAACGCATCCGCGCCGACGTCTGCCCAGTGCTCGCCGACCGCAAACGCCAGGCACAGCCCGGCCACCAAGCACATCGCAGACAGGACGACCTTGCCCGGCCGGGGCAGCCCTGGCGGTGCGTACTCACCGGGGTAGTTCGCCATGATCGCGCGTTACGAGATAGCTGCCGGGGCGCCGTCCCGCAAGGCCGGGTCGCTTCGTCGCTAGTTTGTGACGGTTAGCTCGACGCAGTTGTGGGCGGTCTGCGTGATTCCGTCGTAGGTCAACACGCCGGGGGGTAAGGCGATGATTTTCGTCCGCGCACCGCTGTCGGCACCCGCGGCACCCGCCTCGACCACTTCTTCACCACCGAGCGAGCCGGCTCCGCCGAAGCTTCCGCCATCGCCCGGAGTGGCGGGGTAGCCGCCGCAGATGAGGTGCGCGAGCGGCGACACGAGCATGCCGCCCGTGTCGAATTGTAGTCGACCGCCGGCGGTCGACGGCACGATATCCGCCTTGTCGGACGCGTCAGCCGTGCTCCCAGCGTCGGCGCCGCCAGCCGTGCTCCCAGCGTCGGCGCCGCCAGCCGTGCTCCCAGCGTCGGCGCCGCTTTGGAGTGCGCGGTCGTAAACGTCGACCTGGGCCAAGTAGCGGTGGCCAGTGATCACGAATGAAAACGTAACCGGCAACAAGTACGTGGCCGGCGAGCTCGCGAGCTGAAAGCCGGGATCGGGCACGCTGCCGTTCGTGTCGGGCGAAACGTCGAACAGCGTCGCGACGTAGCTTTGCACTTGGCGGGCTTGGATTGGCTGGAGCGCGCCCAGGAAATCGTCGGGCGAGACCGCGACTAGCTCTGGCCGAACGATCACCGTGGTGGTGGTCGCGCTGCTACTACAACCGAGCGCAACGACGCCCAAACTCAGCCCAAGAAAATAAACAACGTGGCGCATCGGCCGGCTTCGTTTAGCACCTAGGCGCAGCGAAGTGCAGGCGTTTCAAGCGGCCGAAGGACCGAATCAGGTTCCGGCACTGCCCGCCGTGCCTGAGCTGCCTGCGGCGTCTTCGGATCCCGAGGTTCCGCCCTCGCTTGCGCCGCCCGTTCCGCCGCTGCTGACCGTACCCGCGTCCACGTCGGGCGCCAAAAAGGAGCACTCTGCGGCGTACTCGGGGTTCGTGACGAGGTCACACGCGGTCTTGGCTCGGGGGGCGAGGACGCTGGGCGCGGGATCGCAAGCGTTTAGCTTCGTGTCACCCGCGTCGTTCATGGCGCAATCGCCCGCGCTCTTGATCGTCGCTACGCATGCCTTCAGGCTGCTCGAGGTGGGCGGGCTGACCGCGAGTCCGTGCAGGCATTGGTCTCGATAGAAGCGTTGGCAGGCGTCGACGTCTGGGACGCCGCAGTTTTTGGCGGCGGCGCAGCGCGCCTCCTCGATATCGCGGCAATCATCGACGCCTTTGGCGTCGGTGCCGCAGCCCGCCGCGCTCACCAACGTGAAGGCGCAGATCGCCGAGAACAACGAGCAGCAGGTGACGGACAGGACGCTCATGCTCTGGCGGCTAACATGCTTCGCCTGGGCCGGGCGAGTTTCGCGTTGGGCTTGGGTCGGGGTCGGTCGCACGCTACGATGCGCGGCATGTCTTCGGCGATCGTGCTCTGCGCGGGCTTTGGCACGCGCCTGCGCCCGCTGACGGACGAGCTGCCGAAGCCGCTCGTGCCCGTCGGCGATCGCTCGATCTTGGAGCACGCGCTGGGCCGCCTCGGCGCGGCCGGCATCCGCGAGGTGGTCGTCAACGTGCACCACTTGGCGGAGCTTTTCGAACGCACAATCGCGCACTTGGCGATGCGTGTTCGGGTAGTGGTGGAGCCGGAAATTCGCGGGACTGCGGGCGGCGTTGCGGGTGCGCGCGCGCTGCTCGGGAGCGATCCGGTATTGGTTTGGAACGGAGATATCTTGGTAGATCCGCCGCTCGACCAGCTTGTGGCAGGAACCGCGCCCCACTCTTTCTGTTTCGGCGTGGCGCCGCGGGGGCTGGGTGAGGGCACGGTCGGGCTCGACGAAGCGGGCCATGTCGTGCGCTTGCGCGGCGAGCGCTTTGGCCACGAGGTACGGGGCGGTGACTATGTCGGCG
>DATCFJ010000138.1:0-8397 GCA_036509605.1 Polyangiaceae bacterium
GCTCACCGCGGGCCGAATGTCGGCCAGCCGAGCTAAGTGCTCGGCTGGCTCAGCTCGCTCAGTCGCTGATGGCCGAGCTCACCGTGCTGCCGGCAGCAACAGCGGGAGCGGCGATGCAGAACGTCTTCAGCTGCGGCGTCGCGCCGACGAAGGCGGGCGTGTTGCACTGCGAGTCGTCCGAGCAGTCAGTGGCGAGCGAAGCGCAGAAGCCGTCCGCGCCGCACACCGTACCGTTGAACGCGCCTGCTCCGAGACCGTGACCGGACGGCGAGCAGTCGCGATCGACCGTACACACCTTGGCGCACGTGCCAGTGGCCGTGTTGCACTCATAGTCGAGGCTACCGTTCTTGATGGCGCATTGCTCATTGGTAGTGCAGATCGGGGAGGAGACGCACACATGAGCCTTGGTGTCGCAGGTGCTGCCGCCGGCACATTCGATGTCGCGCGCGCACTTGCGATAGCACTCGTGATTGCCCGCGTAGCAGGTGCATTCACCGGCGGAACACACGTCGCTAGACGGGACCGCACGGTCGAACACCGGCAGCGTCGCGCAACTCGCGTCGGTCGTACAACCCGCCGCGGCAGAAACTTCGCATTTCTTCGAAGTAGTGTTGCAGGTGGTGCCGGTCGCAACGCTGGTGCGCGAGTAGATCGGGCAACCGCCGGGCGTGTCGTTGCTGGCAGTCACGACGCACGCAGTCGCGTACACGCACTTATTGTCGGTGCAGGCCCAGGTATTTTTGGTGCAGCCGGTGCAGTACGTCGCTTGTTGGAAGCACAGAGTCTGCCCTGGGACAGTGAGTGTCGCCGGGGTGGTGCAATCGAACGCGCCGAGCGTGATCGCCGCGTCGATGTCCTTGCACGACTTGGTCGTGGCGGTCTGCAGAACTAGCGGCAGCTCACAGCAATCGGTCGCGGTGAGGCACTCGCCGCCGCACTTCTTGCCGGTCGGCATCAGGCCGTATTGAGCCAGGTCGCACACGCCGACGCCGTTCGACGTCGCGCTCGGCACACAGACCAGGTCCTTGGCGCAGTCGCCATTGACGCGGCAGGTTTCGCCGCGGGAGCCGAGCTCGAGGCCGCCACCCGTGCTGGGCGCGCCGCCCTCACCGGGGGGGGTCACCGTGGGCGGGGTGGTGCAGCGCTGATTGAAGCAGCCGAGGCCCTCTGAGCAATCGAGACGCGACGTGCAGCTCTCGCCTTCGCCACCGAGCTGGGGGGGGACCGGCGTAACGCTCATCGCGCCGCCTTCGCCGCCGCTGCTGCTCGGAGGCTTGAGCGGGTTGCCCTTGTAGCAAGTGTTGCCGATGCAGGAGAGGCCGTCTGCGCAGTCCGAAGTGCGGACGCACGACTCGCCAACGCCGCTCGACGTGGGCTTGGCGTCGTTATCGCCGCAGCCTGCCATGAGCGCGGCGCTCAAGCTCGCGGCGCCGATCAAAGATAGTAGTAAAGAAGACCTTGCCATCTGTTCCTCCGATTGTTTTGTAGAGCCCGCCGTTGCGTCACCGCTCGGACGGGCCCACCCTCAAAAACCACGGGCTCCGCCTGTGAAGGCGAGAGCCGCTCACTTCGTAACTAGCTTGAACTCGATGCGGCGATTCTGCTGACGGCCCTTGTCCGTCTTGTTGTCCGCGATCGGATTGTCTGGTCCGGCGCCGTGAGTTTCGATACGTCCGGTATCGATACCCTTGGCAACCATGTACTCCTTGACCGAAGCAGCACGGGCCGCGGACAAGTCGAGATTCGCTTGGCGCTCGCCAACGTCGTCCGTGTAGCCGGTGATCGCCACGTGTAGCTCCTTGTACTCGGTCAGCACTTTCACGGCCTCATCGAGCAGCGCGCTCGAAGATTTCCGGATCGTCGCCTTACCGAAGTCGAACTCGATACCTTTGATCACACCGGCAAACTTGGCGACGGCCTTAGGCAGCTCGTCGGGGCAGCCGTCTGCGTCCTCGAAACCGTTCTTGGTCTCGGGCTGATCCGGGCATTTGTCCTGATCGTCCGGGATGCCGTCGCCGTCCTTGTCACGGATCGGGCAACCGTCGGGCGGTACGCCCTTTTCGGTCGGGCATTTGTCTTCAGGAACCAGAATGCCGTCGCCGTCCGGGTCCTTGTTCGGGCAGCCGTCGGTCGGGTTCGGCTGCAGGCCGTCTTCTGCTTCTTGCGGGCACGGGTCGCTCGCGTCCGGGATGCCGTCCTTGTCCGTGTCGACGACCACGGGCGCGGGACAGCCGTTGGGCGCAACGCCCGGCTGCGTCGGACAGGCGTCCTCCAGATCGAAGAAGCCGTCGCCGTCCGAATCAACGGGGGCAGCTACGGGCTGCCACGGCGTGCGACCGAGCGTGAAGCTCAGGCCGAGCAAAAACTCGGTGTTGCCGACGGTGTCGCCGTTCTTCACGCCAGCCAGCAGCCGATTCTTCTGCATGAAGTCGTCACGGAAGTCGAAGCGCGCGCTGACGTACTCGCTGAACGCCCACTTGGCGCCGAGCCCAAAGTGCCACTCCGGATCGCTGTCGTTGCCGAGCGTGTCTGTGTGGCTGTGCAGAGTCATCCCGCCGACGCCGAGCGCAACGAACGGCACCAAGCGATAGCCGGGATACTGGACGATCAAATGCGCGCGGTAGGTGTACACGTTGGCGCTGTTGCCGTCCGTGCGAGTCTTGGTTGGGATCACGCCGAGCTCGCCTTCGACACCGGCAAACGACAGCGGATAAAACGCGGCGCGCAAGCCGAGATCGAGGCCCGTCTTGAGCCGTTGATGGCCGAACTGCGTGTTCTGGACGAGGGCCAGATCCTGCAAATTGTGCTGATTCGCAAAGTGAGCCGCACCGCCATAGACGCCAAGCTCGAGGGCCATCGGCAATGGTCGGTAACGCTCCCAGAAGCCGTCAGCAGCGCCAGTGGCGCTCGCGTCGGCCGACGCGCCAGCACTACCGAACGAAAGCGACGCCGATGCGGCAGCCGGAGCCGGCGCAGGAGCAACGGCAGCCGGAGCCGCAACCGGAGCCGCTGCAGGCGCCTGCGCAAGCGCCGTGGACGCAAGGGACGGGACCGACAGCGCACACACGGCGCCCACGTATTTGGAAAAACGCATGTTCACACCACCCAAGAAAAAGGGAACCGATAGACCACCCGGCACGGAGTGGGCAATCTTCAAGTGTCCAATTCGACCTTTGGACGCAACGAGCCCGGAAAAATGTAGCGGTTTTGCCATTTTGGAGGCTCGGAGTTGCGATAGCGGACACAACTGCCGGACACTCACCCCGGATGCCAAGTCGCTCTGCCCTGCGTGTCGTCGTCGCTCCCAACGCGCTCAAGGGTAGCTTGTCACCGTTCGACGCCGCGAGTGCGATCGCCCGCGGCGTACGCGCTGCCGACGCTGGCGCGGAGATCGTTTCGCTACCCATCGCTGACGGCGGAGACGGCACCAGCGCGGTGCTCTGCGCCGCGCGAAGCGGCATGCCGCGCGAAACGATAGTCGCAGATCCATTAGGTCGCCCCGTGCGCGCCAGCTTCGGCCTGTTCGACGCCGGTCGCACCGCGGTGCTCGACGTGGCGACTGCGTCCGGCCTCGCATTGCTCGAAGCGCACGAGCGCGACCCGCTCGTCGCAAGCAGCCGCGGCACCGGCAAGTTGATCAGCGCCGCGCTCGATGCCGGCGCCGAGACCGTGATCATCGGTGTCGGCGGCAGCGCGACGGTCGACGGCGGTGCGGGCTTGCTCGCTGCGCTCGGCGTGGGCTTGCTGGATGAAACCGGCGCGCCTATCCCGAGTGGCGGCGCGGGCTTGGCGCGCTTGGCGCGCATCGATCTGGCGCGCATGCACCCGGCGCTCTCGCGCGTGAAATTGCGCGTCGCTTGCGACGTCGACAGCACGCTGCTCGGCCCGCACGGCGCGGCCACCATGTTCGGCCCGCAAAAGGGCGCGACTCCAGACGGCGTGCGCGAGCTCGAGCACAACCTTGCGCACTTCGCAGACGTCATCCAAAGGTCGACCGGTCGCCATGTGAGGGACGTCGTGTCGGGCGGGGCGGCGGGCGGCATCGCGGCGGGCTTGTTCGGCGTCCTCGGTGCCAGCCTCGAACCGGGCATTGACCTGGTGCTCGAGACGGTGGGCTTCGAGCAAGCCTTGGCCGACGCCAGCCTCGTCATCACCGCGGAAGGCCTGCTCGACGAGCAGAGCTTGCGTAACAAGGGGCCGTCTGGCGTCGGGCGCTGGGCGAGGCGTCGCGACGTGGCGGTGATTGCCCTGGCCGGCGGCATCGCCGACGACGTGCGGCCGGGCGACTTCCCCGACTTTGTCGGGATGTTCTCAATCTGCCGGCGTCCGATGGCGCTGCGCGAAGCCATGGCGCGAGCAGCTGAGCTGCTCGAGAGCGCCGCCGAATCCGTGCTGCGCCTGTTCCTCACCGGCTTGCCTCGCTCGAGGCCGGAACGGACATGAATCCGTTTTTTGTGGTTCCGCGCAACACTCGGGAAACACTGCGGTTTGCGGGGATAAAGAGTCCCACCGGACTTCGTCGAGGGGCTTCCTTCCCTCGCCCGCTCGTGCGAAACACCATGGCGTGAGCTCCTCGAACCACCCCGAAATTCGCCCCGAAGATCGACCCCTGCAAGAGGACGTGCGCTGGCTCGCTTTAGCGCTTGGTCAGGTGGTCAAGCGGCTGGAGGGTGACGCGGTATTTCAAGCCGTCGAGGATCTGCGCTCCGCTTGCCGCGGGCGGCGCCGCGGTGAAGCCACCGCCCCCGACCTGGACACGCTGCTGGTGCGAGTTTCGGACTTACCGTTGAAAGTTGCGGCGCCCGTCGCACGAGCCTTCACTCTGTTCTTCTTCTTGATCAACACCGCGGAGCAAGTGCACCGCGTACGCCGGCGTCATGCCTACGAGGAAGGCGGCGAGCACGCCGCGCAACCCGCCAGCATTCGTTGGGCCTTCGAGAAGCTCGTTGCCAACAAGCGAAGCGCCAGCGAGGTGCGCGACTACCTGCGCGAGCTGGAAGTGCGACCCGTGCTCACTGCGCACCCCACGGAAGCCACGCGCCGCACCTTGCTCCAGTTGCAAGCTCGGCTCGCCGACGCCCTGCTCAAACGCGGGCACTCTCAGCCTGAGGAGCGCGCTCGCACCGAGCACGCCATGGAAGCAGAGATCGAGCTCTTGTGGCTGACCGACGAAGTGCGCCGCGATCGCCCGAGCGTGCTGGACGAAGTCAGCTCGGTGATTTGGTACCTAGAGGATCGCCTGCTCGACGCCTCCGTGGCGGTGAGCGAGTCGGCGGAGCGCGCTTTTCAGCTAGCTTTCGGCGAGCCGCTGGGGTTTTCGCTGCGCCTGCCGATGGGCAGCTGGGTGGCGGGCGACCGCGACGGCAACCCGTTCGTGACACCGGAGATCACCATGGCTGCGGCGCGCCGCACGGCGCACGCGTTGCTCGGTCTGTACCATCGCAAGCTGTGGCAGCTGGTGCAACGCTTGTCGGTCTCCGATCGCTTGGGCGGCGTACCCGACGTGCTTCGGCAGTCCCTGGAGCGCGACAAGCCGCTCTTGCCCAAACTTTGGGAAACGAATCGCCGCCGCGACGCACACGAGCCGCTGCGCTTGAAGCTCACCTTCATGTCCGGCCGCCTGGAAGCAACGCGCCGAGAAATCGCCGCTCGCGACTCGGGTCAAGTCGAACGCGTGTCTGGCGCGTACGCGTCGGCCGAAGAGTTTTGGCAGGATCTCGATGTGGTCCGCCAATCGCTAGTGCACGCGCGCGCGGACCACGCCCGGCGCAGCTTGCTCGATCCGCTGATCGGGCAAGTCGAAGTACTCGGCTTCTCCGGGTACTACTTGGATCTGCGCGAAGACTCGGAAATGCACACGCGCACGCTGTCCGCTATCGCCAAGGCCGTCGGCGTACCGGAGCTCGACGACGCGGCGATTCACCGTGAATTGATGGGCCGGCGGCCACTGGTTTCCGCCTATGCCCCGCTCGACGAAGAAGCAGCACGCACGAGCAAGCTGTTTCACACGATGCGCGAAGTGCAGGACGAGTTCGGCGAGCGCGCCGCACAAACCTACATCGTGTCGATGACCAAGACGTCGACGGATCTGCTGCGCGTGTTGATGCTCGCGCGCGAAGCGGGCTTGGTCGACCTGGCGCGCGAGGAACCGTTCTCGCGGCTCGACGTCGTGCCGCTCTTCGAGACCCAAGCCGATTTGTTCAACGGTCCTTCGATCATGAAGAACCTGTTCTCGGATCCGGTCTACATGCGCCAGCTCAAGGCCCGCTCCATGCATCAAGAAGTGATGCTCGGCTACTCTGACTCTGCGAAAGACGTCGGCGTCGTCGCTGCAGCTTGGGAGCTGTACCGCGCCCAAGAGGCCCTGGCTGAAGTGTCACGCGATGCCAAGGTGACTCTCACCCTGTTCCACGGTCGCGGTGGCACGGTCGGTCGCGGCGGCGGCTCGCCGGTGTATCGCGCGCTCACCGCGCTGCCGCCAGACACTGTCTCAGGTCGCATCAAGATCACCGAGCAAGGCGAGATTATCTCGCAAAAGTTCGGCATTCTGTCGATCGCCGAGCGCAGCCTGGAGGTCATGCTCACCGGCACGCTGATGGCGCGCTTCTCGGACTTCCGAACGCAGCTCGAGCCCGGCGCGGAAGACCGCTTCCGCGGAGTAATGGCGCGCCTGAGCGAGGTTTCTCAGGCCGCCTTCCGCAAAGTCGTCCACGAGGACACGGCGCTGTTCCAGATGTTCCTCAAGGCAACGCCTGTGCGCGAGCTCACGCACGTGCACTTCGGCTCGCGCCCCGCTTATCGCGAGCGCGGCGCCGGCACCATCCAGGGCTTGCGCGCCATCCCCTGGAATTTCGGCTGGACGCAGATGCGGCTGATGGCCTCGGCCTGGCTCGGCGCTGGCACGGCGCTCGAGCAAGTGATGGCGGAGCCGGGCGGCCTCGAGCTGCTCCGCCAGATGGCCAAGAGCTGGCCGTTCTTTGGTGATCTCTTAGATAAGATCGAGATGGTGTGCGCAAAGGCGGACATCGACGTCGCACGGCTGTACGCGCGCGAGCTGGGTGCGGACCCGGTCGTCATGGGCGGTTTGGAAGCGGAATTCAAGCGCACCGTGCAGTGCTTGCACGTGATCCGCGAGCGCGACATGCTGCTCGATCATCGCTTTTTGCAGGGCGCGCTCACCTTGCGTAACCCGTATGTCGACGCGCTCAACCTGCTGCAGGTCAGCCTGCTCAAGAAAAAGCGCAAACTTGCCGAAGACGACCCCGAGCTCAAATTACTCGACGCCGCCCTCGGCACGACCCTGAACGGCATCGCGCAGGGCATGCGCAACACGGGCTGAGCCCGCGCTTCATGGAGCCCGGCCGGGCACGCAGACGCGATCGGTCCGGCAGATCTGCTCCGGCGCGCACGCGGGATTGCACAGCGGCGTGCACACGCCGGCTCGGCACGCATACCCCGGCGAGCACGGCGGCGAACACTCGGGCAGAGTGCTCAGAACCGGCGCGGGCGGCGCGGGCCCGCCGTCCAGGTAATAGCCGGTGCCCTCGAGCAAGTACTCGAGGTGATAGCAATCGCGTCCACTGTACGGCTTCGTCACACGCGTCAGCTTCACGAAGCCGAGACCACGCCGCGCCGCGGCTTCCTTCAGCGCGGCCGTCGCATTGGCCAAGGAACCGCGCGTGCCTCCGATACCGCAACCTTCGCCGTCCTGGGCCTGAATCGGTCCCGCGAGCCGCGCACGTGGAGGCGGCTCGAAGCTTTCGACGCGCACCAACTGCGCCTGTGGGCTCACCGGTCGCAGCACCGGCTCGTCATTACAACCCGCAGCACCAAGCAGCAGGACAGCGGCCAGCATCGAAATGTCGAACCCGTTCATCGGCGCAACGACGGTACTACAGGTTGATGGTCACGGTTCACGTCGAACCGCGGCGCAGCCTTCGGCGTCGGGGCTCGGCGCGCCGGGAACAACACGGAACGCGCGCGCGGGTCATCCGCGGTCGCGGGGCCTGACAGGGGCGATATTTGCGCCAAATCGAAGGCAATGGCGGTGCGGTTCGGTCGGTCCTAGTGTCGTGTCCCAAAGTCACGATGCAATCGGGGTGCGACTTTTGGGACACGACACGGCCCCCGCGGAGCGGCGTGAGGAATCAGAGGCGGGTCAGAACTGTGCCTCGCTTCGACCGAAGCGGCTCCTACACCCTTGGAGGAGCCGCTTCGGTCGAAGCGATTGCAACTTATGAGACACGACACTAGGTAATGACCCAGGAGATGAGCGACCCTGCCCCGGTTCGGACGCTGCGCGGGGGTCGCTACGCGATCATCGGCGTGCTCGGCGCGGGCTCGCAGGCTGAGACACTGGATGCCGTCGACAAGCAGGGCGGCCGCGCAGTCGCCATC
>DATCFJ010000139.1:0-2409 GCA_036509605.1 Polyangiaceae bacterium
GAAGCGTTACCAAGACGCCGCCGAGTTCGCCGATGCCCTGAAGAGCGCGTTGATCTTGGCCGAGAGCGTGCGCCCGGAGCAACGCACTTCGCTGCCGCCAGGTGCCAGTGTCACTTGCGGTTCGTGTCAGTCGCTCGTGCCGATGGCGAAGTTCTGCCTCGAGTGCGGCGCGCGCTTGCCCGTACGCAGCGGCGTCCCCGAAAACCCGACCCTGCCGCAGCTGCCACTGCCCCTGGTCGCGCGCGAAGAAGATCTGAACTGGCTCGAAGATCGCCGGCAACGCGTCCGCGGCAACCTACTGGGCGCCCGCTTGGTGGGCGAGCCCGGAGCCGGGAAAACTCGGCTGCTGCGTGAGCTTTTGGGCCGCGCGCGCGCCGAGGGCGACCTCACCGTGCTGACCGGTCCCGACCCGTTCTACGCCGAGGTGGCGTACTACGCGGTGCGCGAGGCGATCCGCAAGCTCTCGCAACTCGGCCCCGACGCCATCGACGACCGACGCTTCGAGGGCGCTGCACCGGACGCGCAATCCGGGCTCGACGAAGTGTTCTCTGGTGCGCCCGCGCGCAATGACGTGCGCTCGCCCGCAGAGCGTCGCCACGCGCTGGCGGAAGCGCTGCGTTGGGCGCTTCTCTCGGCCTCCAAGCGCGCTGGCAAGCAGCGCGTGATCCTGGCCATCGACGACATCTACCGTGTCGACGGTCCGAGCCGAAACGCCTTCGCGGACGTGGTCGGCGAGCCGCCGGCCTGCGCGGCATTGTTGATCGCGACGCACGTCCCCGGCTTCGAAGCGGGCTGGGGAGCGGATGCCGCGGCGCGCATTCTCGGCGGGTTGCCGCCGCCTGCCGTCTCGCGCTTGCTGCGGCCTGGTCGCAACGGCGCGCGGCCCCTGGCCGATGACGCCAAGGGCGTGCTGCCCATGTACATCGAGCAAGTGCTTCGTTACTCGCAAGAGGGCGGCAGCGATCCGCCAAGCCGTTTGGCAGATTTGATCGCGCTGCGGGTCGACACGCTCGAGCCGAACGCGCGCCGCACGTTGCAGGCGCTATCGGTCATCGGCGACGAAATGAAGCCGGAAACCGTGCTCGAGCTCTTGCCCAAGACCGACAATCTCGAAGGCATGCTGGCCGACCTGCAGCGCGCCGGCATGATCGAGCTAGACGCAGGTCGCGTCTCGACGTCGCACCCGCTATTGCGCGAAATCGTGCTCTCTGGCATTCCGTCCACCGCTCGTAAGGATCTGCACGCCAAGGCCCTAGGCGCTTGCGAGCGGATCCTGGCGCCGATCGAAGCGCGCGCCCAACACGCCTACCACGCAGGGGATTCGTTCCAGGCGCTGCTTTTGCTCGAGCAAGTGGCCGATCGGGCCACGGCGCGCGGTGACGCCGCCACCGAGGTCTTGGCCCTGCGCCGCGGTCTCGAAATCGCGCGCCAAGAAATCTCCCGCGGCGAGCTCGACGACCCGCTACGCGCGGTGCTGATCTTCGGCCGCAAGCTGGGTGCCTCGCTGACGCGCGCGGGCAATTTCGCTGACGCGGAGGGCGTGCTGCGCGAAGCCCTCGACGTCGCCGGCCCGAGCGGTACCGATCGCGCACGCGTGCTGTCCGCCCTCGCCCACGTCGCCCACGGCCGCCGTCGCGAAACCGAAGCTATCGGCTACATCGAACAGGCCATCGTCGTAGCCCGCCAAAGCGGCGCCCACGACCTCGTCTCCAGCTTCAACGACACCCGCCGCGCCTGGGCCTGAATTTTTATTGATGGTCACGCGGCCCGCAAAGGCCGTCACAGCCTTCGGCGTCGAGGTGCGCTTACGAGAGAGAGGGCAACCGCCAAGTCGCCAAGGCCGCCAAGGGGGATTGCTCGTGAAGAGCGGGCCTTCGCGACGCAGTTCATCCGCAGCACACGGAGAAGACAGGTGTGCCGTGAACAATGCACAAGGATAGTGTGCCGTGAACAACGCGCTTGAGCTCCGCTCCCCGCTAAAATCCCACCCTCTTCGTGGCCTCGACGCTTAGAGCGCCTTGGCGACCTTGGCGACTTGGCGGTTCGATCACTTCGAGCGCACATTGTCGGAAACTAGGACGGAGTAAGAGGTGCGTTGCTGGATCGCGAGCGCCCCTCTCGCTCAACTACGCACCAAGGGCCCTTCGACTTAGCAGTAGCTCGCGAAACTGCGCAGACCTTAAGGGATGGGCAGCGCGCGGGCGGCGAGGAACTTTAGGTAGCGGCCTTCGGGGTGGCCGACGAAGATGGGGTGATCGCTGGCGTGCGCAGCGTCGTGGAAGACTTGGAGGCGGCGCTTGGCGTTTACGGCAGCTTCGGCCAAAACGCCGCGGAAGGCGTCCAAGCTGACTTGCGCTGTGCAGCTGGCGGCGGCGTAGACGCCACCTGTTTCGAGCACGCGCAGGCCCG
>DATCFJ010000140.1:0-25090 GCA_036509605.1 Polyangiaceae bacterium
TCGCCACTGACTCGAAACGCTCGCGCGAGCCCGTTCTTTCCAAAGCTCAACGAGGTCGGGGGCGGAGTTCTTCGCGGCCGACTGCAGGGATCGAAGAGAGACCTTCACGCGCGGGCTCGGTAATCCCATGAGAGCGCAGAAAGCAGGCCTCGTGCCAACGCTGAACTATGCGTAAACAAGCTGCCTCGGGCCGAAAGTCGTGCGCCGATGCATGACCACTCGCCGCTCCGATTCGTGCAGATTCGCACGGCTCAGTCGCCCTCAGTCGCGACGGTAACTAGCCCTTCAATCGCTCGGGTCGAGCGTCATCTGCTTCGGTCTGTGCAGTGCCGAGTTGCACTTTGCAAGGCGCGACGGCCAGACCGTGCACCGCTGCAGGGTGTGCTGCTTTCCGGGCGTTTCGTGCGTGTTTCGGCGTTCAAAAAATGCGCGACGACGAGCAATCGCAGCGTTCGTGGCACGGGCCCTGCTCTGGAGCGTGCTCCGAAGGCGTGCGCTGACGCCGCCACTTTAGACCCGGAGATAGCAAATGCTCGATCTTCTATTCGTAGCGATCCTGTTGTTCGGCTGCATGACCTGTCTGGCTTACGTCAGCGGCTGCGAGAGGTTGTGACATGGAGACCCTCGTCGTTTCGAGCATTGCTGCGGCACTGCTCGGCTATTTGTTGTTCTCGCTGATAAGGCCCGAGAGGTTTTGACATGACCGCATCAGGATGGTTGCAGCTTGCGCTGATCTTGCTCGGTGTCATCGCGATCACGAAGCCGCTCGGTATCTACTTGGTCCGCGTACTCGACCCGGAGCACGAAGGAGCCACGTTTCTCGATCGCTTTCTCGGTCCGGTCGAGCGCTTGGTCTACCGTTTGATCGGAGTCGATCCAAAGCGCGAACAAACTTGGTCGCGCTACGCGATCTCGATGATCCTGTTCACGGCGATCCCGGCACTCTTCACTTACATACTGTTGCGGCTGCAGCCGCATTTACCTTTGAATCCCCAGGCGCTCCCCACGGTGCGGCCGGACCTCGCGTTCAATACCGCAGTCAGCTTTTCGACCAACACCAATTGGCAGAGCTACGGCGGAGAGAGCACGATGAGCTACTTCTCGCAGATGGTGTCGTTGGTCGTGCACAACTTCATCTCACCGTGCGTCGGCATTGCGACAGCAGCGGCGCTAGTACGCGGCATCGCGCGCTCTTCCGGCACGACCGTCGGTAACTTCTGGCGCGATATCGTGCGCCAGACCCTGTACTTGTTCCTGCCGGCTTCGCTGATTTACGCGGTGTTCCTCATGGCGCAGGGCATCCCGATGAATTTCTTGCCCTACACGGCCGCCAAGATCGTCGATCAAGCGGGGGCGGCCAAGCCGCTGCTCCAGAACATCGTGCAAGGGCCGATCGCTTCGCAGATCGCGATCAAGATGCTCGGTACCAACGGCGGCGGCTATGTGAGCGTGAACGCCGCGCACCCGTTCGAAAACCCGACCACGCTCTCGAATTTCGTGCAAATCGTGCTGTTCATCGCGATCTGCAGTGGTCTCACTTACTACCTCGGCCGCATGGTGAAGAACCAAAAGCACGGCTGGGCGGTGTGGGCGAGCATGTTCGCGATGCTGCTCGTGGGCATCTTGGTTTGCTGGGGAGCAGAGGCCGCGGGCAACCCGCGGATGTGGGCGCTGGGCGTGGATCCGGCCATGGGCAACATGGAGGGCAAGGACATTCGCTTCGGTATCGCGAACTCTTCCATCTTCGCCTCGATGACGACCGCCACGGGCTGCGGAGCGGTGAACTCCATGCACGACTCGTTCACGCCGCTCGGCGGGCTCGTCACGCTGGTCAACATCCTGATGGGTGAGGTGATCTTCGGCGGTGTCGGCTCCGGTCTGTACGGGATGCTCGTGTTCGTGTTCATCGCCATCTTCATTGCTGGGCTAATGGTTGGGCGAACTCCTGAATACTTGGGCAAGAAGATCGAAGCCAAGGACGTCAAGCTTGCGGCGCTCTCGCTGCTCGTGACCGCCTTCTTCACGATCGGGCTCACGGCCTGGGCTAGCGTGTCGGATTGGGGGTCGGCTGGCCTCAACAACGGCGGCCCGCATGGCTTCAGTGAAATGCTTTACGCGTTCGCGTCCGGCACCGGCAACAACGGCTCAGCATTCGCCGGCCTGACCGCGACGCCAGCCAATGGCAACATCATGTGGAATCTGACGATCGGTCTGGCCATGTGGTTCGGGCGTCTGTTGCCAGCCATCCCCGTGCTCGGCCTCGCGGGCACGCTGGTCGCCAAGAAAGCGACACCGCAAGACGCGGGCAGCTTCCCAGTCTCGGGAACCTTGTTCGTGACTCTGCTCACCGCAACCGTAGTCATCGTTGGCGCGCTCACGTTCTTTCCTGCGCTGACCATGGGCCCCGTCGTCGAGCACTTCTTGATGACGAGCTCGACGACGACGTTCTGAGGCTCTTTCGTCAGCAAACAAGGTTTTTGCCATGTCGATTCAAAAGAAATCGGTTCTGGATCGCGAGATCCTGGTTCCCGCCCTCGGGGCAACCTTCGCCAAGCTCGACCCGCGGCACATGCTGAAAAATCCGGTCATGTTCGTGACCGAGGTGGGCGCCACGGTCACGACTGCGGAGGTGTTCAGAGCTACGGCGCACCGCGAATCCATCGCCTTCGTCGTTCAGGTTGCGCTCTGGCTTTGGTTCACTGTCCTGTTTGCGAACTTCGCCGAGGCCTTGGCCGAAGGGCGAGGCAAGGCACAGGCGGACGCGCTGCGAAAGACGCGCACCAAGACGTTCGCCAACCGCGAGCTCCACGCTGGTGGTGTGGAGAAGGTGGCGTCTGATGTCTTGCGCAAGGGCGACATCGTCGTCGTCATCGCCGGCGAGTTGATCCCAGGCGACGGTGAGATCATTGAGGGCGTCGCGAGCGTGGACGAATCGGTCATGACGGGCGAATCAGCGCCGGTGATTCGCGAGTCCGGCGGCGACCGTTCGGCCGTCACGGGCGGAACCACCGTGCTTTCCGACCGCATCCGCATCCGCATCAGCGCCGATCCCGGAGAGAGCTTTCTCGACCGCATGATTGCGCTGATCGAGGGCGCCAAGCGTAAGAAGACACCCAATGAAATCGCGCTCAATATTTTGCTCTCAGCGCTGACCATCATCTTCTTGCTGGTGTGCGTTGGGCTGCGCCCGTTTGGAGCGTACATCCAGAGCTACACACCTGGGCTGTCCGGTTCCGCGTTCTCCACTACAGTGCTGATCGCTCTACTGGTGTGCTTGATCCCGACTACGATCGGCGGCTTGCTCAGCGCTATCGGTATTGCTGGCATCGATCGCATGGTGCAAAAAAATGTCCTTGCCATGAGCGGCAAGGCGGTCGAGGCAGCAGGCGACGTGCATGTGCTACTGCTCGACAAGACCGGCACGATCACCATCGGCAATCGCGAAGCCGTTGGCTTCTTCCCCGCACCTGGGGTCGACCCGAAGCGCTTGGCGGAAGCGGCGCACCTGGCGTCGCTTGCCGACGAGACGCCGGAAGGTAAATCGATTGTCGCGCTGGCCGCGAAAGAAGGTCGTGCGGGGTTGCCCAAGGCCTCCGAGCTGACCTACGCCGAATTCGTCGAATTCAGCGCCCAGACCCGGATGAGCGGCGTCGACGTCGACGGTCGCGCGATTCGCAAGGGCGCATCGGATTCGATTCGAGACTGGGTCGGCAAGAACTTTCCGATCGAAGTCGACCGCAAAGTCGAAGAGATCTCCAAGAAAGGGGGCACGCCATTGGTCGTGGCCGACGGCGGGGAAGTGCTCGGCACCATCTACCTAAAGGACATCGTGAAGGCCGGGCTCCCCGAACGCTTCAAAGAGTTTCGGGCCATGGGCATCCGCACGGTGATGGTCACGGGAGACAATCCACTCACCGCCGCTGCAATTGCGACCGAGGCGGGCGTGGATGATTTCCTGGCGCAAGCCAAGCCCGAGGACAAGCTCGCGCTGATCAGAAAACAGCAAAGCCTCGGCTACCTCGTGGCCATGACCGGGGACGGCACGAACGACGCACCCGCGCTCGCACAAGCCGACGTCGGAGTGGCCATGAACTCTGGCACCCAAGCGGCAAAAGAGGCCGGAAACATGGTTGACTTGGACAGCAACCCGACGAAGCTCATCGAGATCGTCGAGATCGGCAAACAAATGCTGATGACGCGCGGCGCGCTCACGACATTCAGTGTAGCCAACGACGTGGCCAAGTACTTCGCCATCATCCCGGCCATGCTGATCGGTGCATTCCCGCAAATCCGCCCGCTCAACGTGATGGGTCTCGGCAATCCGTCGAGCGCGATCCTGAGCGCGGTGATCTTCAACGCAGTGATCATCATCTTCTTGATTCCGCTCGCGCTCCGTGGTGTGAAATTCAAAGCGTTGAGCGCGGCTGAAGTGCTGCAGCGGAACCTGCTCGTTTACGGACTGGGCGGTTTGGTGGTGCCGTTCGTCGGTATCAAGGCCATCGATCTCGTCGTGTACAACCTCCTGCATCTGGTGTGAGTCATGAAGCCTATTGTCGAAGAAACGCTGACCTCCGTGCGAACCTTGGCTGTGATCCTAGTGCTGGGCTGCGGGCTCTATCCGGTCACGGTCTATGCCATCGGCCAGACTGCATTTCGCTTTCAGGCCAACGGATCCTTGGTGGATAAAGCGGGAAACCCCAGCACGCCGGAAAACGCTGCCGGCTCGCGCTTGCTCGGCCAAGGCTTCACGAGCCCAGGCTACTTCCACCCTCGCCCTTCCGCGGCGGGCTCTGGCTACGACGCGGCCAGCTCGAGCGGCACCAATCTAGGCCCGATCAGCGACAAGTTCCTGAACGGCGCGCTCGACGATCCGAAGACGAAAGACGTCGACGAGTCGTTTGCCGGCATCAAGCAGCTCGTCGCGGCTTACCGTGACGAAAACGGCCTTGCGTCGGACGCCTTGGTCCCTGGTGACGCAGTGACACGCTCGGCGAGCGGCCTCGACCCGCAGATCAGCCCGCGCAACGCCGATCTGCAGATCGCGCGTGTGGCCAAGGCCCGGGGCCTCGACGAGGCGCTCGTGCGCAACCTGGTTCGGGAGCAGACCCAAGGGCGCGGTTGGGGCTTGTTCGGAGAGCCTGGCGTCAACGTACTGATGCTCAATATCGCGCTGGACAAGCTGGGGTCGCGTCTGCCGGGCGCCGACCACCAGCTCGCCCAGCAAGGCCGCTAACGCGTTTGCGATGGCCTGCTGACGCCCGCGCGGTTCTGTATCGCAATGAGGTCGCCGGTTCGTGCATCCGAGCACGAACCGGTGGTTTTTTGTCTATGCAAAACGCCTCAATCGGCGGTGTTGGCGGTGCCATGCCTGGCATTCGGTCTGTAGGCGGCGATGGCAGCGAGGGAACGTCCGCGCATCAGATCGAAGCGCGTCGTGGCAACGCTAGGCGCTGCTTGCGGCAGCCGTGCTGGGCTCGGGAACGTTGGGGACTCGCAGCCGAAAGGTGGTGCCTTTGCCGAGCTCTGTCTCGACGTCCAACGTCCCGTCGTGACGCTGAACGATCTCTTTTGCGATCGCCAAACCGAGGCCGTGTCGGCCTTTCAGAGTCGAGGGCTGTGAGCCGCTCCAATGGCGTTCGAAGATGTGAGGCAGCTGTTCCGGAGCGATGCCGTCGCCGTCGTCCCGAACGACTAGAACATGGCCCTGCTCTTCGGCGCGCGCGCTCAGCCATACGTGCCCGCCCTCGCGCGAATGGCGGATGGCGTTGGATACCAAGTTGCTGAGCACGATCGCAATCTGTTCGGCGTCGAGCTCGACGAGCGCGCCCGGTGCGCCGTCTTCGAGCTCGATGCTGACGTGCTTCAATTCTGCCATCTTGCGATGGGCCGAAGCGACCTCTTGCAACAGCGCGCTCGGGTTGACTGGCGCGCGCTTCAACGCCCCCGCTTCGCGCTCGATACGCACCAGATCCAGAAGCTCATTGACGGTGCTCTGCAGGCGCTCGGTTTCGTCGCGAGCGGTGATCGCGAGCTCGCGCTGGATACTCTGTAGTGGTCCCGTCGAATCCTCGAGCAGCATGTGCGTGGCGAGACGCAGGGAGGTGAGCGGAGTCTTGAGCTCGTGACTCACGGTCGCGACGACATCGCTCTTGAGCGCGTCGATGCGACGAAAGCGCGTTACGTCTTGGGCGACGACGATTACGCCCGCGCCGCTCGCTTCGTCACTTTGTAGTGGGGACGCCCGCACTAGGAAGTACTGCTCGCCGTCCGCGGTGATCCAGCGCATGGCGTCGGCCAAGCTTTGTGGCAAAAGCGGCTGCCCGTGAGTCAACACGGCGTCGCGCGCGACGGCGATTGGCTCCGGAATTTCGATGCCGCCTCTGCGCAATAGGTCCGCGTCGCCGGACATCAGCCCAAACGTCGATTCGGCGGCGTCGTTGGCCAGCAGCACCTCGCCGCGCGCGCTGAACACAATCACCGGATCGACCATGGAAGCGATGGTGGCGCGCGATAGGTCCTTCGCTGCGAGCAGCTCGCCGAGGGAGCTTTCGCGATACGCGCGCAGCCTCTCCTGCATGCGGTTCAGCGCTTCGGCCAGTGCGCTCAATTCGGAGACTTCCGGCACTGGCACCGTAGCGTCCAGCTTGCCTTCGCCGATTGCTCGGGCCTGTTTGGTGAACAACACGATCGGCCGGAGCACGGTCTGCGGAATCCTAAGCGCGAACCAGCCCGCAACGCCCAGTGCCCCTGCCGTCACTAGGATGGCAAGCTCCAGGGTGCGTCGCGCCACACGCCTGGCTTCGCGATCCGCCCACTCCATGTTTCGTTGATTCATCAGCCGAATGGCGGTCACCTCGCTTCTCACCGCGTTGAAGCGCGGCAAGAGCTCTTTGAAGTAGCCCTCGATCCGGTGCTCGCGGGGCTCGCGCAGGACGCGGTCGACCGCGAGCACATAGGCTTGATACAGCGTGTCCACTCGCTGAACGTGCGCGCCCTCTCCGGGTAGCGTGATGTTGGTGGCCTCGCGCGCAAAGGCTTTGGCAAATCCCGCGCGGTGCTGCAGCAGCAGCGGTTCGGCGATGTCGTTGCGGCCGCTGGCGGCGAACAACGCGGCGGAGTCTTGGCGCTCCAGCGCTTCGTTCATTTCTTGGCAGGCCAGCACCGACACGTAATTTTCGCGTAGAATCAGGCCGATCGCGCCCCCCAAACGCGTGACGGCTGCGGTGGACAACACACACAACACGATCAGCGTCGCACCCACCATTAACAGGGCGCGATATAGCCGGCTGCGCAGCGACGTGCGCCGCACCGTGGGCGCTCGAGGTGGGGGAGACGAGCTCATCTGAGTCCGAACCGCTCGCGCTTTCGGTATAGGGTCGAAGGATCGATGCCCAGCGCCTTCGCGGCAGTGTCGAGCGTCGGGTGCTTGGCCACGACTGCGGCAATGTGCCGTCGCTCCGCGGCTTCGAGCGACTCATCGCCCTCCAGCAGCGGCGCGACGGTCCGCGAGCTGGCGCGGACCTCTTCCGGCAAGAGGTCGGGCGTCAGCAGATCGCCATTGGAGAGCAGCGCGGCGCGCTCGAGCACGTTGGACAGCTCGCGAATATTGCCCGGCCAGTCATAGGCCACCAGCGCGGCCATCGCGTCCGGGGACACGCTCATCGTTTTGAGGCGTCCGGATTGCGAGACCGGCTTCAGAAACGACGCGACGAAGCTTGGGATGTCTTCGCGCCGTTGGCGCAACGCCGGTAGCCGGATGGTGACGACGTTCAAGCGATAGAAGAGATCATCGCGGAATGAGCCATCCGTGACCGATGCTTTCAGATCACGGTGAGTCGCGGCAATGATGCGAGCGTCGGAGCGCCGCGGCTCGGTGTCGCCCACGCGCACATACTCGCGCTCTTCGAGCAAGCGCAGGAATTTGCCTTGCGTCTCCTTGCCGAGGTCGCCCACTTCGTCCACGAACAGGCTGCCATTCTTGGCGGCCTCCACGTACCCAGCGCGCGGTTGATCTGCGCCCGTGAATGCGCCCTTGGCGTGGCCGAATAGCTCGTTCTCAATCAAGCTCGTGCTGATCGTCGCGCAGTTTACCGTTACGAACGGGCGCGCGGCACGCGGCGAACGCTGGTGCACGTGGCGCGCCAGCAAGCTTTTCCCCGTGCCCGTTTCACCGAGCAAGAGCACGGTCGCGTCACTGCCGGCGACACGCTCAGCGAGCGTGTATGCCTCGAGAACCGCGGGGCACGTGCTCTTCACGGGCGTGCGACGGTTGTGCCGTTCGACCTCGGCGAGCTCTTGCCGCATGCGCGCGGCCTCGAGCACGCGCGCGACGACGTGCTTCACGGCAGCCGGGGTGAACGGCTTCGCTAGGTAGTCCGCCGCGCCTGCGCGCATCGCCTCGACCGCGTTGTCGATCGTTGCGTAGGCGGTCATGATCACGACCTGAGCGCCCGGTGCCTCCTGAGACAACGCGCGCGTGACCGCGAGGCCGTCCATGCCGCCGAGCCTGAGATCGACCAAGGCCAGATCGGGCGGCTGCTTCTTGGCTAGCGCAAGCCCGGCCTCGCCGCTCGCGGCCATTGACACCGAGTAGTCGGCGGCCTCCAAGCACAGGCGCAGCGTGCGCCGGATGGACTCGTCGTCGTCGATCACCAAAATCTGCGGCTTCATCTTGATCTCCGCTGGGTCATCCTGCGGCCCCGGGCTCAGTTGGCGCCAGGCTCTGTGGGCTCTGGGCCATGCGTGAAAGCGTCTGCGGGTGGGCTACGACCCTGGGCTCTTCGAAAGAGTGGGTGATGCGTAGCACCAAGCGTTCGCTAGTGGCGCTGGTCGCGATCAAAAATGCCTGCTTGTCCGCGCCGATGCGCGCATACAAAGTGCCGGTCTCCGTCGGCACCAGGCCCAGCGCAAAGACGATGACATCCGGCTTTTCTTTGCCGGCCGGTCCTAGCGCGAGCTCGTTGGCTGCGTCTGAAACAAACCACAACGTGTGGCGCCCGTGGTGCTCGAACGTCGGTACCGCTCTCGCCCCCGCGTAGGCCCGCAGCCGCGCCAGCCCTTCGCTCGGCAAAACGTCTTCCGTTACACGCTCCTCTTGCAGCGCGAGCGCTGCGCGGTAAGCGCGGTCGGCGTCGCGGTCATGCCCCAGGAGCTCGCAGACCAAACCCAGCAGCGCCATGGCTTCGCCGTCGAGCGGAGAAACAGCGCGTGCGCGTGCCAGCGGCGCCTCGGCGTCGCGCAACCGACCCTCGACGATCGCGCGCCGTGCGTTGGCCATGGCGGCTGCGTATTCCAGAGCACCGTTGTGCCGAGTGCGCGCGTTGCGCAGCACGCGCTCCACCGCTGCGACGATCTCGCGTGGCGTGAAGGGCTTGGGCACGACGTCATCGACGCGCGCGCGGATCAGCTCCTGCATCACCCGCGGGGTGAGCAGTGTTCCGGTCACCACCAGCGGCATTTCCGGGTAATCGGCGCGCAAGGCCCGCACGCCATCCGTGCCTTCGGAATTGGTGGCGCGCATCTCGAGCACGACAGCGTCCATCGGTGTGCCGTCGAGCATGGCGCGTGACGCTTCCACGGTCGGCGTGCTGGTCGGCGCGAAGCCCGCGGCCGAAAGCGCTAACTCGAGCATGCGACGGATCATCGCGTCCGGTTCGATCACGAGCACGCGGCGGTTCATGGCTCGGCGATCCCCGGTTCTTCGTCGCGCCGTTCACCGACGACCAAGACGTCGACCTCGGGCACGGCGCGCATGAACTCGGCCAGGATCGAGCCGCGAATGCGCTCTTGCAAGCGACTTTGCCCGGTGCGGCCAAAAACGGCGTGCGTGATGCCTTTGCTGCGCGCAAAGTCGGCCAGCGCGCCGACTACGTCCGTGCCTTCCAGTCGCACGACCTCGGCGCCCAGCTCCTTGGCGAGCCGGATGTTTTCGGTGAGCGAGCGCAGGCTACTTGCGTCGATGCGCTCGACTGCCTCGCTCGAGGTACGCACGTAAACCACGAACCAGCGGCTGTTGAGGCCGCCGGCCAAACGAGCTCCGTGCCGAAGTAGATGGCGCGTGGCGCTCGGCCGTGACGACATCGAGACCATCACCCGCTCCGCGTCTACCGGGTGCGAGCGCGGTCCGAGCTGTTCGTCGCTGTGCGACCCCGGTTCGCGTCGACCGCGTTGTTCGACCGCGTTGGCGACCTCACGCAGCGCGAGCTGGCGGAGCGCCGCCAGATTCTTGCTCGTGAAAAAGCGGCGGAGGGCGTGCTCGACCTTCTCCGGCGGATAGACTTTGCCCTCGCGCAGCCGCTCCTGCAGCTCGCTCGGCGGCAGATCGATCACCACGACTTCGTCGGCTGACGACAGAATGCGATCCGGCAGGCGTTCGCGCACGTCGACTCCGGTTTCGCGGAGCACGATGTCGTGCAAGCTCTCCAAGTGCTGAATGTTGAGCGTCGCCATGACGCTGATGCCTGCGTCGAGCAGCGCTTCTACGTCTTGCCAGCGCTTCTCGTGCTTGGAGCCGCCCACGTTGGTGTGGGCAAGCTCGTCGACTAGCGCGACCGCGGGTTTGCGCGCGAGCACGGCCTCGAGATCCATCTCTTCCAGCGGCACTCCGCGATACTGCAGAGTTTTGCGTGGCGTCAGCTCGATACCCTGTGTCTCGGCCAGCGTGGCAGTGCGGCCGTGGGTTTCGACGATCGCGCACACGACGTCCACACCCTCCGCCATCAAGCGCTTGCCTTCTTTCAACATGGCGACCGTCTTGCCGACGCCGGCCGCCATGCCGAGGTAGATTTTGAGCGGAGCTCTGCGGTGCGCTTTTAGAACTGCGAGGAAATCATCGGGCACCGCTCACACACTCCGCGCCGCGTTGTCTACTTGGCCGGCGCCGCGCTGGCCGCCGGCTTTGGCGGTGCAGTATACGGCGCTTGGCTATCGAGGTCGAGGTTCACGAGCAGGACATTGACGCGCGGCTCACCCAGCAGGCCGAGCGTGCTCTGCTCCGTGTGGCTCGCGATCAACTCACGCACCTTCGATTCGGCGATCTTGCGCGTGCTGGCGATGCGCGGCACTTGCAAGTCCGCCGAGGCCGGCGAGAGATGCGGGTCGAGGCCGCTGGCGCTCTTGGTCACCAAATCCGCGGGAATTGGGCCGGTGACGCCGGAGCCGCGCAGCAACGCGACGCGCGCTTTGACTTCATCGAGCAACGCGCTGTTGAGCGGTCCGTAGTTGCTGCCGGACGAGTAGGTGATGTTCGTCGCGGCATCGTTGCTGGCGGCCGAGGCGCGGCCCCAGAGGTACTCGGGGTGCGCCGCCCAGTCGGCCACGGATTGGCCGATGAGGGAAGAGCCCACCACCTTGCCGCCCTGCGTCAGCAGGCTGCCGTTGGCTTGGTCTCGGAACAAGACCTGAGCTCCCGCGGTGACGACGCCGGGATACACGAGGCAACACAGAAACAAGAGCCCGAGGGTGATCACGAAACAGGGTCGAAGCATTTTCATGGGAGCCTCACGCGAGATGCAGCACGTTGACGATGACGTCGATCAGCTTGATGGCGACGAACGGCAAGACCACGCCGCCACCGCCGTACACGAGCAGGTTGCGGCGCAAGATGCGCTCGACGCCCATCGGACGATATTTGACGCCGCGCAGCGCGAGCGGAATCAGCGCCATGATGATCAGCGCGTTGAAGATGACCGCGCTGAGGATTGCGCTCGACGGCGTGCCGAGCTGCATGATGTTGAGCGACCAGAACGCGGACGAATGCGGGTCGCCCTTGATCACTTGAAAGGCTGCGATTCCGGTCAGCATCGCCGGCAGAATCGTGAAATATTTGGCCAGATCGTTGGCCACCGAGAAGGTGGTCAGCGCGCCGCGCGTCATCAAGAGCTGCTTGCCGATCTCGACGATTTCGATGAGCTTGGTCGGGTCGGAATCGAGGTCGACCATGTTGCCGGCTTCTTTCGCCGCCTGAGTGCCGGTGTTCATCGCTACACCGACGTCCGCGCGGGCCAACGCCGGAGCGTCGTTCGTGCCGTCGCCGGTCATGGCGACCAAGCGTCCGCCTTCTTGCATTTGCTCGATGTACGCCATCTTGGTTTCGGGCGTGGCTTCAGCCAGGAAGTCATCCACGCCGGCTTCTTCGGCGATCTTCTTCGCGGTCAGCGGGTTGTCGCCGGTGATCATCACGGTCTTGATGCCCATCGCGCGCAAGCGCTCGAAGCGATCGCGCATGCCGGGCTTCACGGTGTCTTTCAGATAGATGACGCCGAGGGCTTGTGCGCCATCAGAGACCACGAGCGGCGTCCCGCCTTCGTTGGCGATGCGCTTGACCTCGGTTAGCAGCTGATCGGAGACGGAGCCGCCGAGCGCGGTCACGTGTTTGATGACGGCGTCGGTCGCGCCCTTGCGCAGCACGCGGCCGCCAACGTCGAGGCCGCTCATGCGCGTCTGCGCGGTGAACGGTACCGCTACGCCGTCGTCCGGATCCACGCGCCGGCCCAGCGTCTTTTCCGCCAAGACGACGATGCTCTTGCCTTCCGGCGTTTCGTCCGCGAGCGACGACAACATGGCTACCTCGGCCAAGACCTTGGGGTCCACGCCCTTGGACACGACCATCTCGTACGCTTGGCGCGAGCCGTAGGTGATGGTGCCCGTCTTGTCGAGCATCAGCACGTCGATGTCGCCCGCGGCTTCGACGGCGCGGCCAGAGGTCGCGATGACATTGTATTGCACCAGGCGATCCATGCCCGCGATGCCGATCGCCGACAGCAACGCGCCGATCGTCGTCGGAATTAGGCACACTAGCAGCGAGACCAGGAGCAAGACGCTGATGTCGCCCGCGAAGAAGCGCGCGCTCGGCACGAGCCCCGCCGTGGCGGCCAAGAAGATGATCGTCAGACCAGCGAGCAGGATAGTCAGCGCGATCTCGTTCGGAGTCTTTTGGCGCTGGGCGCCTTCCACGAGCGCGATCATGCGATCGATGAAGCCGCCGCCAGGGTCTTGTCGGACCTCGATCACGAGCCAGTCAGACAGCACGCGAGTGCCGCCGGTGACTGCGCTGCGGTCGCCGCCGCCTTCACGAACGACCGGTGCGCTTTCGCCAGTGATCGCGCTTTCGTCGACAGAGGCGACACCTTCCAGAATTTCGCCGTCGGCCGGGATCAGCTCGCCGGCTTTGACGTAGATCGTGTCGCCCTTCTTCAGGTCGGTCGCCGGAACGACCTCACCGCGCGCCTTGCCTTCACCGCTCGGCGCGATGGGAGAGACGCCGCCTGCACGCGACGTGCGCAGCGCGTTCGTCGTCGTGCGCATCTTGCGCAAGCTGGCGGCTTGGGCCTTGCCCCGACCTTCGGCCACGGCTTCCGCGAAGTTTGCGAACAGCACCGTGAACCACAGCCAAATGATCAGCTGCAAGGTCAGCTTGGAGTCAACGGCTCGGCCGCGCGCTAGGTCAAGAATGTAAAGCAGGGTGACCAGCGCGGTGCCGACCTCCACCACGAACATGACCGGGTTCTTCATCATGTCGCGCGGGTTCAATTTCTTGAACGAGTCGCCGATGGCCGGCTTGATGATGGAAGCGTCAAACAGCGAACGTGAATTTTCTTTGGATTTTGCCATGACGAGCTCAATGAACGGCGGCAGCAGCGACGAGTTGGAAGTGCTCGACGATCGGACCGAAGGAGAGCATTGGGAAGAAGGTGAGGGCGCCGACCAGTAAGATGGTGCCGGTCAAGAGCGCAACGAATAAGCCGCCGCCGACTGGGAAGCTCGACGGGCCCGGAGGGACGCGTTTCTTCTTCGCCATGTTCCCGGCAATCGCCAAAACGGCGACGATCGGTAGGAAGCGCCCCAAGAGCATGTTGATGGCGAGCGTCAGCGAATAAAATACCGGGTGATCCGCCGAGTAAGCGGTGAGCCCCGCGAACGCGCTGCCGTTGTTGCCAGCGGCCGAGCTGAAGGCGTACAGCACTTCCGAGAAACCGTGGGGGTGCGGCTTCCAGGGCGCGCCTGCGATGTCTGTTGCCGCAGTGTTGAGGATACCGGAGCGCCCGGCCTCCGTCATCAGACCCACGGAGGTCATGCCCAAGATCAGCACGGCCGTGATCAGAATGTAGAAGCTCGCAAACCGCACATCGCGACTATCGATCTTCTTTCCGAGGTACTCCGGCGTGCGGCCAATCATCAGGCCAGATAAGAAGATCGCCAGGATGACGTACACCAACATGCCGTACATGCCGGTGCCGACACCGCCAAACACGATCTCGCCGAGCTGAATGTTGAGCAGGGGAATCAGGCCGCCAAGCGGTGTCAGGCTGTCGTGCATGTTGTTCACCGCGCCGCATGAAGCGTCGGTGGTCACCACGGTGAACAAGGAAGAATCTGGAATACCGAAGCGGACTTCCTTGCCCTCCATGTTGCCGCCAGGCTGCATGGCGGTCGTCGTTTGATCGACGCCCAGCTGCGAGATCATCGGATTGCCGGCGGACTCGAAGTGGCCGATAACCAGCACCGCGACGATCGAGATCAGCGCCATGGTCGAGAACACGGCCCAGCCGTGGCGCTTGTTGCCGAGCATCTCGCCGAGCGTGACGCACAGCCCGCCGCCAATCGCGAAGATCGAGAGCATCTGCAGGAAATTGCTGAGCGGAGTCGGGTTCTCGAAGGGGTGAGAGCTGTTGGCGTTGAAGTAGCCGCCGCCGTTCGTGCCCAGCATCTTGATTGCCTCTTGAGAAGCGACCGGACCCTGCACGATGGTTTGCGTCGTGCCGTCGAGCGTCGTCCAGGTCGTCGGGTGAGCGATGTTTTGGATCACGCCTTGCGACACTAGAAACAGCGCGTAGAACACGCAGATCGGCAGCAGGACATACAAATGCACGCGCACTAGGTCGACCCAGAAATTGCCGACCTTGTCCGTCTCGTGTCGGGCCAAGCCGCGGATCAGCGCAATAGCCACGACGATGCCAACGGCTGCCGAAAAGAAATTGTGCGACGTCAGCGCGACTGCTTGCGAGACGTAGCTCATGGTCGTCTCGCCGCCGTACGACTGCCAATTGGTGTTGGTCGTGAAGCTCGTTGCCGTGTTGAACGCCAGCCAAGGCGCGACGGCGCTGAGTTTGGCGGGGTTGAGCGGCAGCGAGTCTTGAAGGCGGAGGATCGCGTAGGTGATGAGCTGCGTGAGCAGCGAAAAGCCGAGCACAGCCAGGGCGTAGCCCTTCCAGGTGTGCTCACGGGCCGGATCAACGCCCGCCGCGCGGTACAAAACGCGCTCGATTGGCCCGCCGAGTTTGCGGCCGAAGCCGTTCGTGCCCGCGAACACCCGCGCCATGTAGCGCCCGAGCGGCCAGGCGATCAGCGCGACGAGCGCGAAGAATGCAATCAGGAGGATGTAATATCGTGCGGACATGTTCAGAAGCGCTCCGGTCGCGCGAGGACATAGAACAGGTAAACGGTGAGGCCGACGGCGCTGCCGACGGTCAATAGAAGATCGAAAGACATGGTTTCAGATCCGATCGCAGATGCGCACGAAGAGCGCGCACAGGCCGAAGAAGGCGACGGTGACACCAACGATGACTAGTTCGGTTCCCATGATTTCCAATCCGTAGGTTTGGACTTGTTTGCGCCAGGCCCCATGCACCGCACGTGCCGTATGCGCTTGTTGCTGAATTGTGCCGACGAAACAAACCAGTTCGTGCCGAGGCGCACGGTCATGCAAGCTGCATCGTGCACGCATGCACGGCCCATTTTGGATCGTTCCGGCGGTCTAAACCGGCCATCGTTCCACCGAGAGCTGATCTCGAAGCGGATCGGCGCGCGACGCAAGATGTGCGTCCTGAGGCCGCAGTGTCTGCGCCGCTCTCAATTGGGTATCAGCTCATTGGAATTCATCGTCGAATTTCCCGAGTGTGACCAGGGCTGCTCGGAGCTGACGAAGCGCTCCCTGCTCAATCCGGAAAAGTGAGCCTCGCAAGGCTCGCGATGACAACGATTGGTCGCCGTGGCAAGGCCGCTCACTATTGGGCCGACACGGCTGGTGGCGCGGACGCCGCGGGCGAGGCTGACTGCGGCGGCGCCACTGCCGGCGCAAAAGCAGCCGGCGCGGAAGCCACCGGCTTGTCGTCCTTCTTTTCGTCGGCTAGGAGCTCGCGCAACTTCTTTTCGCGATCAGCGTCGTCCAGCGTGAGGCGGCTGGCGTCGAAGGTGAGCAGCGGTAGCTTGTCTCCACCTTGCATCATCGGCAGCTTGCCGTCCCAGCGTTCGATGGCGCGGTATTGCAGCACGGTGCCGGTCGTGGACAGTCTGATGATTTCGTTCGAACGAGCGTCGGCTCGAGCGCGAATCAGTACAGCGTCTGCTTCGCCTTCTGCCCTTTGCCGCGCCGCCTCAGCGCCGCCGTGCGCTTGCGCGACATTCTGTTCGGCCTCGGCGCGCACCTGGCGCACGCGGTTTTCCGCCTGAATGGCATTCTGCGTTGCCTCCATGGCGCGGTTGATCGCTTGCGCGACGTTCTCGGGCAGACGCAAGGCCCCGTTGATCGTCAGTTGATCGATGATGAAACCGTCACTGCCGAGCACGTCGCGCAAGCGCTTCGTGACGTCAGACACCAGCTTGCCCTTGCCCGCGCCGTAGATATCCTGAACGACCATGCGTGAAGCAATGTCGTTGAATGCCTCGCGCACGGCGTTTCTCACGTAGCCATCGGCAAGCACCAGGACGTCGGGTTGCCGAAAGCGCAAATACAGGTGCGGCGCCTTGGCCGAATCGATGTGAAACGAAAGGCCGATATCGGAGTTGACGTTCACACCCTCCTGCGAGGAGAACGTGATTGACTCGTCGACCGGGCGCCCTTCGTTCAGCGAAGCAGTCCAAACCACGTTCTGCACGCTGATGGGGAACGCTACGATTTGCTCCGTCAGCGGATTGTAGAATACCCAGCCAGTAACGACGGGAATATCCTGCACGCCCCGCGCGCTGCCGGCGAGGTTCACCTTGATACCCACGTGCCCAGCGTCGATGCGCGTCAAGGTGGCGTCGATCAGGAGACCGACGCCGACTAGGATAGCGATTGCGAGACCGATCCGTCGTAGCGAGCTGCCGGAGAATCCGCGACCGAATGGAGTCGTGTTCGAGGGCATGCGAGTGTCTAGTCGAAGCAGCCGCGAACAGCCACCGAATGTGAAGAGAATCTAAGCAAGCCGGGTGCGGCGCGCGGCTAGTGCCAACGCGCCGCGAGGGGGGCACCGGTCGAGGTGCGTTTCCGAAGACACGTGCTCAGGCGTGCGCAGCAACCTGAACGGCAGGCGTCGCGACTGGCCGTTCCGGACTCGCTGCGCGGAGCATCGTCACTGGACGGGCAGGTTGGGCTTGTTTGCCGCCAATGACGCGCTCCACCGACGTGACGACGATTTCGGCGTCGGTGGTCGCGCTCTCGAGAGCGATGAGCGTCGACTCGAGCAGCTCGTCTTGCACGAGCATCGTTAACTCGAGCTCGGTAGCGGTGTCGAGAAAGTACGCGGATCCGCGGTAAACCTCTCGCCGAGGCGGGATGTGGCCGAACGTCCTGCCCTCCCGCAAGCTCGCCGCTACGCCAAGCGTCTCGAGTGCGGCGCGCGCTTCTTCCCATTGCAAAGGGCGAATGAGGGCATTGATTTTCTTCATGATGGACTCCCGTCGTCAGATTGAATGTCTGCAACGGAGGCCAGAGAGCATCGCTCATGCCAACCGCTTTCATCCTGCCAACCGTCACGTTAGAGCGCGCGAATCGCCGTGTTTTTACGGCGTCTCCGCGGTCTGAGGCGGCGCTCGCGCTCGCCGCTGTGCGCGGCCGCCCGATCGTTTCGTGCAGTGCTGCCCGACCGAGAGGAGCGCGTCTTTAGGCGCACCCCTCAAAGGCCGGTGCCGGCGAACTGGCATGCTGAATGCTTACGCTGATGGCATGTCAAACGAACCTCCAGGGTCGACCAATCGCTCGAGTCTTGCCAAGCTTTTTGGCGCGGAACAGGAGCGCGCCGTCTCGGCGTTGCGACGGCAAGCGCGCTCATTGGAGGCCAAGAGCTTTCGCTGCATGAAGGTCGATCCCACGACTGCAGTCGGCCAGCTGCCGGCGCCTCATTTCGTATTCTTTCTCGACGACGGTCGCGCGCTCGCCTGGCTGGACGAGACTCACCCCTACGTCGTTCACCCGAGCTTTGCCGACCTGTGCGTCATGCACGGGTTGCGTCCCGCGCTGGTGCATGCAGCCTGATGCCATGGACATCGCGTCTTTTTTGACACCTAAGAGCGAAGTCGTTTGGGTTAGCGCGGAGGGAACCATCGCGCAGGCGCTGGAACGCATGAAACCCAATGGCTTCGGCTCGGTGCCGGTCCTCGACGAAGATGGCTGCTACTTCGGCACGCTCAGCACGAGCGATCTGATCTGGCATCTCTTCGAGGCCGGCGATTCCTGGCAAGATACTGCGCGGCTCACGCCGCTCGCCAACATCCGCCGCGCTCGCAATGACGAGGCCCTGCACGTCGCCGCCGGGCTTCCCAAGCTGCTCGGTCAGATCGCGATTCAGAGCTTTGTGTCCGTGGTCGACGACCGCGGAGTTTTTCTAGGAATCGTTCGGCGGCGGCCGCTCATCGAGCACTTTGCGCGAGTTGCGGCCCCGGGTATGCGTTCAGAGCGCGATCGGCCGCCGCCGTATGCCGTCGTCCGCTGAGCGGTGCCACAGGCGCCAAAACTCAGGCGCATCGCCTCGACGTTGATTGCCACGTGCCTTCCAGCGAGAGAACGCTGGTGACGTTCCGCTGGCCCGACGGCCTTGGATCGGGCTAGCCCGCCTGCCGTCGATACCCGACGCCGAGCTCCGTACGCAGCGGACGCGGGCGAGCCGGCTCGGCTTCAAGCTTGTGCCGCACCTGGCCCACCGCGACGTGCAGATACTGCCGCTGCGTTTCGAGACGAATGCCCCAGACCTCTTTGAGCATTTCCTGATGAGTGACGACCCGCCCTGCGTTTCTGACCAGGACAGCCAGAGGCTTGTATTCGGTGGGAGTCAGAGAGACGGGCTGCTCGTGCAGGAACACCTGGCGCTTGTCGAGATCGACGCGGAGCGGGCCGACGACGAACGTCAATCTCGTGCGCGCCCGAGATTTGCACTATTTATTCGGCCTCACTGCCGGACAGCCCACGCTCCTGCAAGAAGCAAAAACACTCGCGGATGCAGACCTAAGGGTGTATGGCAAAGCATGTCGATGTGCTCGAAGTGAAACGGAGCGATCGCTGGAATGCGCGAGCGCCTCTGCGCTCCGATTGGAGAGCAGAGCTTTCGCAGCCTCCTGGAACACGCGTTTCGCGCTACGCTTCGGCTAGGGCTTCCGTTCGAGATACCACCACAGCACTCTGAACGAAGCGACCATGAGCGCGACTGGAAGGAGCCCGACGAACGCGACGAACCGGAGCAGTCGCAGTCGTTTACGCCAAGGTGTGACCTCGACTAGCCGTTCGCAAAGACCGGAGACGTGAACCTGCGCTGGGTCGTCGAGATCGGCCTTTAGTGCGGCGACACTCAGGTAACGCTCGCTCGGATCTCGACGCAAGGCGCGCAGCACGATCTCTTCGGCCTGCACGGAAATAGCCGCATTTAGCCCGCGAAGCGGCCTCGGATCTCCGATCTGGCGGGCGCTTGCCACGACGAAAGGATCGTCGTCCTCGAACGGAGCGTGCCCTGTGAGCATCTCGTACAACATGGCGCCGAGCGCGTAGATATCTACGCTCGGTCGCCCACGCTGGCGCCTAATCTGCTCCGGAGCAACGTAGTCGGAGGACGCGATTGCAGGTGCCGCCGCCGCGAACGCAAGACGACGCGTCACAGTTCTGTGTGCCGTCCCAAAATCGATCAAACGGAGCGTGCCGTCTTCGCACAGAATGACGTTCCCCGGTTTGAGGTCGTAATGCACGAACCCCTGCTCGTGCAAGTACTCCACGGCCTCACACAGCTGGTTCGCAATGCGCAGCGCCTCGGGCTCCGCGAGGTGTTTGCCCTTGCCCACGCGCGTCGCGAGCGTCGTCCCGGCAACGAACTCGGTCACGACGTAGCCTCGTTGTTCGAGCGGGGAACACGCAATGAACCGCAGGACGTAAGGGTGGCAGAGTGTTTCGCCGATCTCTGCCTCACGTTGGGACATCGACCAACTGCCGACGCCGCTCGAGTACTGCGGCAAGGGAACCTTCACCGCGACCAGCTGGCGATCGTTGTCCAAATCCTCAGCCTTGAACACGGTCGACATCCCACCATGTCCGATCTCCTCGAGGAGCAGGAAGCGGTCTTCGAGGATCTGTCCACAGCGGAGCTTGAGCGGAGGCGCCATCGGTTGGCGACAAGCGAGCGCGCGAGCAGCGCGGGTTGTCGGGCCTCGCTTCTAACGATTGTGCCGCTAAAATGGCCTCAAAGAACGCCGCTGCCGCTCAACGGCCGCGCGCCCAGTTCAGAGGGTTGAAGCGGCTCCGGGCTTCCTGATTTGCCGGTAGCGCTCCTACGACTCGAGCCACCGCTGCGCTGACGTTGTCTGGCGACCCTTGCCGGTTTGCAGACTCAATCAAAGCGCTGCACGCCTCTTCGGCCGATGCCCTTTGGCACAGGGCCCTTATCTCATCGTCCTCGAGCAAGCCATGAATGCCGTCGCTGCACACCAGCAGTAGGTCGTGTTCCACGAGGCGCAGCCTGATCTGATCGATATTCGCGATCAAGCCGCGGCCCAGCCCGCGCGTCAGCCGGGCGCGCCCGGGGTGATTGCGCGCGCGCGCCTTGCTCAGCAGCCCGAGGCGTACGCGGGCAGCGCTGACCGTGTGGTCCTTACTCAGCTGAAGCAGTCGACCACCGCGCAGCAGGTAGAGCCGGCAATCGCCAACGTGAGCCGCGTGCAGCTCGTTCTTTTCGAGCAGCACCGCGGTCAGGGTCGTGCTCATGCCGCGCAGCTCAGGCCTGGCCAAGGCCAGGTCATAGAGCGCGAGGTTGGCTCGTTGCGCGGCTTCTCGCACTCGCCTTGCGGGCCGCAGCGAGTCCTCGTCGGAGCGGAGCGTCTCGAGGGCGACCGCAATTGCCGTGCGGCTGGCCGTGTCGGCTCCGTTTTCGCCCGACACACCATCGGCGACCAAAAGCCCGGCATTGTCGGCCAGGCAGAAGGTCACACAGCAGTCGTCGTTCCGCTCGCGCACGCAACCGGGGTGCGTGCGCGAGGCAACCTCGAACAGCCGCTGTTCACCGGCGTCGGATGCCGATGTTGGCACGCTATGCCGGGAGAGCGGGCGGCTTTTCGCTCATCATGCTGCGGCCCTTCTTCTGACTGTTGCGTGCGAAGTAGACGGCGCCGTAAACCCCCCAAACCGCGCACACGCCTAGGGCGATGAATGGCTCCTTCACGCTCATGCCGGAAACCATGAACGGACCGATCAAGTAGAACAACATGCACGCTAGGTTTGCGACCAAGCCGAAGGCCGGGACCACCACGTGCTTGAAGCCGTGAAACTGATCGTGCTCGTGGAACGCCACCATCGCGATCAAGCAGGTGACCATGTACAGCACGAACGTGCCAAAGTTACTGATCAGGGTGATGACCACCAGCGTATTCGGCAGCTTGGCCATCGTCTCTGGCGCGAACAGGCCGAAGCTGTACCAGAAGTTGTGATACTTCGGGTCGAGTGGGGCTGGTGTCGTGCCGCCCAGGTATATCGAAACAGTGATCATGCCGATGACCGCGGAGATGACGGCGAGCGTCCAAATGGACCGATGGGGTGTCATGTTCTCGCCGTGCAGCATCCCGAAGTGGGCGGGCACCTCTTCGTCGCGTCCCATTGCGTAGGTGACGCGCGCTCCGGTGTTGAGACACGCCAACGTCGTGCCGATCAAGGCCAGGAAGACGGTGGCGGCTTCGATCAGCATGAACGCACGGCCCGCTGCTGCAGAGCCGAAAACTGCCGTTCCGACGATCACCATCATATCGCCGATAGGCGCTCCGGAGGCGGCCGCGTTGGCCATGGTGTAGCCAGGGTTCAGAAAGTAATTCGCGGCGAAATACTCGATCAGGTAACAGAGCACGCCTTGAATCGCGAGCGACAGAAGCACGGCGCGCGGGATGTCACGCTTGGCGTTCTTGGCCTCCTCTCCCATCGAGGTCACCGATTCGAAGCCGACAAGGATCAAAATCGCGATGCACGCTTGAATGAAGATGAACGATATTGAGTGCGGCGCGACTACCGAGCTCGCATTGGTGTGAAACTTGAAGTGCGGCGTCAGGTCCTTTGGGTGATCGGCATCTGTGGGCTCCATTGTCGTGCCCTGGTCAGCGGCGTAATTCAGGATGAACGGCACTGGCTTGCCGTCTTTCATCTCCGGTACTGGGTTGCCATCGGCGTCCATCTTGTTTTGGGTCATGGGCTGCCCCGTCGGGTCGAGCTTGGGCGCGCCGTTCTCCATCACAGGTTCCTGCGCAACGACGAAGTCGACCGCGGCTCCGTTGACGAGTTGGTAGCCGTGGCTGCCTTCCTGGTGGCCTGAGCGGTACACCAGGGCCATCACGGCGAACACCAGCAGCGCCGTGATCTGCACGATATTGACGACCATGTTGACGATCGTTGTGCCCGACACGCCGCGGAAGGCGATGTACGCGACGCCCAGCGCAAACACGATACAAAACAGGAACATGAACACCGGGCTGTTGACCGAGCCGCTGAAGGTGTCGGGGAAGAATTGGTTCATCAAGTAACCGCTGATCAGCGCCGTTACGCCGACCATGCAGCCCGGATACACCCAATAGTAGAGATGACTCGCCCAGCCGGTCATGAACTTCATCATCCGCGCAAATTTGTGTGCCTTGGCCTTCGACAAGAACGCTTGCTCGGCAAAGAAGTACGAAGATCCGGCGCCTGGATAGAGCTTCGAAAGCTCGGCGTAGCTGACGGCGGTCGCAAAGCACAGCGCGAGAGCGGCTACGATCCCAAACCACATTGCCGAGCCGGCCATTGGCGCGCCGTACAGCGACTGAATTTGATAGGTCAGCCATAGAAACGCGCCGGGGGCGATCAGCGCCATGGCGTTGATGGTGAGTCCCGTCAGCCCAAGCGTCGCTCGGGACGTCCCTTGAGCGCCGCTCGAACCGGATGCTGCAACCTGTTCAGCCATGATGAGTTTGCTCCTCGTTGGGGGTGATTCGGACCACGGAAATCGCACCGCCTCCCGCGCTGGCTGTGAGTCAGCACCACGGTTCGTTAGTGTCCGTATGAGTGACCGAGCCATGTTTCCAAACGTTTTCGGAGGCGGCACTCAGAGGCTGGGGCGCACTTATTTTGACGAATCCTTAACTCGAGATTTGGGGCGTGACGCTGTGCGCAATCGCGCCTGAAGTCTGGCTGTTCCGCGTCAGCCCGGTGGATACGCTTCTGAGCCCATTTCCTGGGCATCGAGGCCGTTCCATTCGACTTCTGCGGTTACGCGATTGCCAATCGTTCGTTCCATCACCCAGAAGAACGCGAACGAAAGCCCGAACACGAATAGCGCGTTGCTCACGATGCCGATGAGCTGCGCGAGCAGCTGCGAAACATCGCCGAAAAGCAACCCGCGCACCGGGCCGGAGACACCATTCCAGCCCTCCCCGTAGCTGCCGTCCGCGAACACACCGAGCGCTAGAGCGCCCCAGGCGCCGCACACGCCGTGCACGGCGATGGCGCCGACCGGGTCGTCGATGTGCAGCTTGCGCTCGAGCACGCCGCCGACCTTCACGACTAGAAGCGCCGCCACCAGGCCGATCAACGCTGCAGCGGCCGGGCTCACGAAGGCGCAAGACGCCGTGATCGCGACCAGCCCTCCCAGTAGCCCGTTGCAGAACATGCCCATGTCTGGCTTGTGGTGTCGGTGCCAGACATAGAGTACCGCTGTCAGCGCGCCCGTGGCCGAGGCCAACATCGTATTGACGGCGATCAGCGCGATACGCGGATCGTGCGCGGACAGCGTGGAACCCGCGTTGAACCCAAACCAACCGAAGGCCAGGATCCCAGTGCCGATCAAGGCCATGGGCAGGTTGTGCCCGGGGATTACGCTGACGGTGCCGTCACGCCGGAATTTACCCACTCTTGGGCCGAGCACGAGCACGCCCGCCAGGGCCGTCACTCCGCCCGTCATGTGCACTACGGATGAGCCTGCGAAATCCACATGACCGTGACCCAGGCCGTAGGCCGCCCCGAGTTGCGACAGAAAGCCGCCTCCCCACACCCAATTGCCGTACACCGGGTAGAGCAACATCGACATGAAGAAGCCGTAGATCACGAACGCGCTGAGCTTCCAGCGTTCGACGAGCGCGCCGGTTGGCACCGTGGCGGCGGTGTCCATGAAGACGCTTGCAAACACGAACATCACGAGGTGCGCCGGATCTTGGGCCACGTCGACCAGCGCGAACTTCGCGGCGCCGAGCAGACCTAGGCTGTGCGCCCCGAGCGAGATCGAGAGCTCACGGTGCACGGGCAAGGACGGGCCGAGCGAAGGAAAGCCGGCGACGCCGCCGTACATCAAAGCAAAGCCCGAAACCCAGAAGCCGAGCACGCCTACCGGATAGACGAGCAAATTCATCGCCATGGTGTGGACCGCGTTTTTGCTGCGGGAGAACCCGGTCTCCAGCATGGCAAACCCGACCTGCATGAACATCACTAGGAAGCCCGTCAGGGCCACCCAACACAAGTTGAGGTTCGTGCTCGCGTCGCTCACCGGACTCGCTGCTCGGTTGGGGCCACGTTAGGCAGCTTCGGTGGCGCGCGCCGATGCGTGAGCCACACCAGCGAGCCGAGTGTGAGAATGGCCAGCGCCAGGCCGAGCGAGAACAGCGACTCGCGTCGCACGAGGCCCACCTTTCGACCCAGGATTTCCGAGCGATCCCGCGGGGTAACCCGAGCCGGGTCCGCTAGATCTGCGAGCATGTCCGCGGCGCGCGAGTAGCGGTCGCGCGGCGAACGCTCGATGGCGTGCAGCACGATGTCTTCGAGCCTGGGATCGAGCTCTGGCAGCAGCTGGCGAGGCGAGCGCGGGTCTTCGCTGCCCTTCGCGCGCAGCAGCGTCTGAGCATTGCCCCC
>DATCFJ010000141.1:0-10187 GCA_036509605.1 Polyangiaceae bacterium
CCGGGCCATCGTCGGCGCACCTCAAGTCGAGCTGTCGATCGTCTGGCGACACCAAAATCTGTCGCCGGCACTGCACAAGTTCCTGGATTTGGTGCGAGTCTTGGGTGTCGATCGCAAAGCGACTCGGGACTAGAGTCGCCGGCAATGACGCTCATTCGTTCATCAGTTGGCGTACTCGGATTGGTCTGTCTACTCGGGGGTTGTGAGGATCCGCCCAAGCCGGAGGAGAAGCCCGCAGCGTCTGCCGCCGCGCCCGCTCCTTCGGCGGCGCCTACCACGGCCGCGGCGGCTCCAGTGCCGGAACCTCCCGCACCGACCAAACCCAAGAAGACATTGGCAGAATGTGGCAAGGGCCCGAATGCCGAGTTCGACCAACCGGGGTTAGAAGCAGAGATCAGGAAGAAGCTGCAAAAGCCCGACGGCCCGGTGAGTCTCGCCGACTTGAAGAAGGTCCACTCGGTGAACCTCTCGCAGGCGCCGCGCACGAGCCAACTCGACGTATGCACGTTCTCACACCTGACCGGCCTCAAGGATCTGTTCCTTGGTCCTGGCGACTACGACGACCTGTCCATCGTAGCCGGCATGAAGGATCTCGAGTCGCTCAGCGCGGCACACAACAGCGTGCACGACACGTCGCCGCTCGCGAAGCTGAAGAAGCTCGACCGGCTAGATCTGGCGCACAGCCAGGTTGCGGATCTGTCGGTGATCGCCGAGCTGACGACGCTCACGGAGCTGACCCTGGACGACACCGCTATCACCGACGTGAGCTCGCTCGGTAAGCTGACCAAGCTCGAGAAGCTCGGCATTCAGCACACGCAGGTCAAGGACGCGACGCCGCTGAAAGCGCTGAAGAAGCTCAAGGTCTTGTACGCCGCCGGCACCCCAGCCGACGAAGAAGGCCTCACCCTCGCGCCGATCCGCGCCAACGGCACCAAGGTGATCGACTGAGACGTCAGGGTTGGGGTTGGGGTTGGGGTTGGGGCCCCAAAACGCCCTCGCGATCGCGTGGGGCCCCGCTGGATTCTCCCCCTTCGGGATCACGAAGCGCGTATTCCAGTGGGCGGGAGCAGAGCTCCCGATGACTAACTATGCAATCCGCACTCGCGCTTGGTCGCTTCTTCCCACCACCAGCGGCCAGCGCGCTCGTGCTCGCCGGGGCGCGGGACACGAGTGCACGGCTCGCAACCAATGGAGATGAAGCCTTGGTCATGCAGCTCGTTGTACGGCACGTCGTTGGCGCGGATGTAGCTCCACACCTTCTGAAGGCTCCAGGCTGCTAGCGGGTTCAACTTCACGAGCGGCCCCGCGAGCCCCTGGTGAGTGTCGAGCTGAACCACTGACACGTCCGTACGAGTCGGGCTTTGATCGCGACGTTGGCCGGTAATCCAAGCGCGTTGCTTGGCCAGTGCGCGGCGCAACGGCTCCAGCTTGCGGACGCCGCAGCACTCGCCGTGGCCGTCGTTGTAAAAGCTGAACAGGCCTTTCTTCTCGACGAAGGCCTGTAGCGGCTCAGCCTGCGGCGACATCATCTCGATGCTAATGCCGTAATGGGTGCGCACCTTCTCGATGAAGCGGTAGGTCTCGGGGTGCAGGCGGCCTGTATCGAGAGTGAACACCGAAAACGGCAGCCCGGACTTCACCGCGATGTCGATCAGCAGGACGTCCTCGGCGCCGCTGAAGGCGATCGCCGTCTCACCGCCGAACCGCTCCAGAAGCCAGCGAATGGTGCGTTCCGGCGGCGCCTTGTCGAATTCGATCGCCAGCTGCGTGAGCTCTTCCGTTCCGAGCGCCGCGCCGCGCGGCGCCGCTAGCGGTGCGCTCGCGCCACCGCCCAACGCCTCTTTGATGAACAGCAGCGTACTGGTGTAAACGCGCGGTTCAGCGCCGTCCTGCTCGAGCACGAAAAAGGGCGCCAGGTCTACCTTGTACTGCGCGGCGAGCTTCATGCCGGCGGAGTCCGCGTCGCCCTCCACGGCCCACACCACTCCGTCGATGCGGGACCACAAGCCGCGCGCCTTCAGCAAAGCCTCCGCGTCGATGCACTTTTTGCAAGGCTCACCGCTGAGCAACTGCTTCTTCACCATCGTCACGCGCATCGGTTATCCGTTCTCGCTCGGGTTCTGGCTCGAGGGTTGCTGGCTCGAAGGTTGCTGCTGAGACGGCACGCTGTCGGCCGCTCGCTCGAAGCGATCACGCGCCCACACATCCAACTTTTGCAGATCCTCCCAGACCTGCAGCGCAGACGTGTATCGATATTGCTCCTGTCGGCGCAGCATCACGCTCACGATGTCGCCGATGGGCGTGCCTAAAGCTTCAGCCTTCGCGCGCGGCACGCCGTCACGAATCTGCGCGATGATGCCGTCGTAGCCGATGCTCGTGTCGATCGGGTAGACGCCAGTATGCATCTGATAGATCAGCAGGCCGAGTTGATAAAGATCGCTCTGCTTCGTCGAGTACCCACCGGCCGCGACTTCCGGCGCCATCAGCCGATGCTGGACGACGGCAGGTCGCGCGCCGCCATAACCGTACAGCTCCTGCGCAATCCCGAGATCGCTCAGCTTTGCTTGTAAACGCTCACCTTGGACGACCAACACGTTGCCTGCGTGCAGATCGTTGTGCACGAACTCATTGTCGGCAAGGTACTGTACGGCAAAGAGCAACTGCCGCGCGACATCCACCACCAGGCGATCGGTGAACGGGCCGCGCAACATCTCCTCCAGACTGTGATCGCAGCGCTCGAGGACCAGGTAGAACAACCCCGACGCTTCGAAGTAGTCGTGCACGTACACGATGTTCGGGTGACGCAGCCTGTACAGCCGCTCGGCCTCCTTCAGCCACTCCGCCCGCACCTCGGCGTACGGTTTGTTGCCGGGCAAGAACATCTTCAACGCGAAGGACTGATCGAAGGGACCGATGCAGTCATAGACTGCCCCGAACGCTCCGCTCCCTAAGCGCTTGCCGAGCAGGTAGCTGGGCCCGCGGGGGGAGCGAACCACCCCACCGGTGACCGGGATCGCGGGAACTGGGGTTGTCATGAGGCCGGCGTAGCTTGTGCGAAGGCAGGGCATTTCTGCCAGCTGTTTGCGTTTGGGGCCCGAAATTTCCGCGGCCAGGGCCAATCCGGCGCACGAAGCCGGCCCGGGCGACGTTTTTTGCCCTGGTTCGTCTTGCACGAATCGGCAAGGTCGGGTAATTGAGGCGCCCACATGTCGAACCGCGCACTTTGGAATGTCCGTCGCCGCCACGAATGGCTCACCACCCCGCTCAAGGGCAAGCGCGTCAAGCTGCGCTCGAAGTTGCGCGTTGGCCTCGCTGCCGCCCAGGCTCGCAAAGCGACGCCGGCCAGCGACGCTCCGCAAGCCTGAGTTGATCCCGTTTGCTACCGGCGTGCGCTCGCGCCGGAACTTTGGCCCATTCGCGGGCTAACTGATACTTGATCGCGCATGCGGCGTCGCGTCGTGTGCGCGTTCTTGTTTTTGTGCATGGGTTGCGTCGGCCGCGGCCAAGATGCGCATGAGCCGGGGGATCGGCTGGGGACGTATCACGTCACTGGCCCGCTGATGAACGACAGCTGCCAGGCGGCGGTGTTGGGCGTCACGCCGACGTGGGCATTCGACGTGAAGCTCTCGCGTCAGGACGATACGCTGTACTGGCTGAACGGCGAGGAAGCGATCCCGGGGACGATCGCCGCCGACGGAAAGTCGTTCGACTTCGAGAGCGGCGTGCCGGTGACTCTCGAAGCAGCGCAAGGCGTGCATCCCGGTTGTATCATTGATCGCAGCGACGCTGGCAACGGCAAGCTCAGCTCGAGCACTAGCGACGTGAAGAGCTTCAGCATCAACCTGAGCTTTGCGTACACGGAACAGAGCGGCACGCAGTGTGCGGGCTTCGTCGGCGTCGAAGGTGGCTTCGCGAGCCTGCCGTGTACGGTCAGTTTCGCCATGACCGCCGAGCGTACCGCCCTACCCGTACCCGAGTAGCGCGCGCCCGGAAGGACAAGGACCGGCTGAGACCGACATTGTAGGAGCGTGCGGCGGCCCCTTACAAAAACATGCGGTTACGCGGGCGGAAATCCTGGATCCGGCGCGCGCCCCATGCTATGTCTGAACCAACGTGCAGGCTGGAAGACATTCCCGGGCTTGTCCGGTGGAGGAGCACCCCCGCGCCTGCACTCTAGGGTCGAGACCGCGTCACGGTCTCCTTTCGGAAGCGCCCCCAACGCCGCTTACCGAACGAATCTCAGCCTCGGCTGAGGGCTCGTTCGCGTGGTTGCGTCCCGGGCGTCCGGCTACGGCCGGAGGAGGACAGGCATGATTAGTAGTTGTACCTTTATCCCGGAGGTGGACCCTCGAGGTTAGCCGAGCGAGGTCGGCCGCGGTGGCGCGGTCAGGGCCTTGTTATCTACGGCTAGGTACGTCCTGAGTCGCGCGTTCGCGTTTTGCGGCGCGGCCAAGCACTGCCAACGCCCCTCACCCCCTCCGGGAGACTGGGGCTCGCTACGACTACCCGGGTAATCCAAGGATTGCCCGGGTAGTTTTTATTTTGTCCCTAGTGTAAACCGCTGGTCGTGATGACCCTGCTTTCCACGCTGAATGCGTCGCTCGGGCATGTGCTGGCGTTTGCCCCAGGCCAGGACTTCTTTTGGCAGAACTCGATCTTCGAGAAGACCCACTGGGAGGGCTTCATGAAGGGGACGCGCGTCTTCCTGACGATGGCGACCGCTCTGCTGCTCATGTACGAGCTGCGCGCCGCCAAGTTACGCGAACGCATCTCGAAGAAGACAAAGCGCTGGGTCGCGATCGTGCTCACGGTCGCCGCGTTCTTCACCTACTTCGACTTCTTCAATCCAAACGTTCGCTACGACCAGTACTACCACCGCCACGAGTTCTTCCATTACTACTTGGGCTCGAAGTACTTCAAAGAGATTGGCTACAACCGACTCTACGAATGCACGGCGATCGCGGAGATTGAGCTCGGGCGCGGCGCGCAGGTCGCCAAGCGTGATTTGCGCGATTTGCGAAAGAACCTGATAACGCCCGTCAAAGACACTTACGTCTTGTCTGATCCCGGACAGTGCAAAAACCGCTTCACCGCGGCGCGCTGGGAGGCTTGGAAGAAAGACGTGGACTGGTTCTATCACTCGTCCGCCGGCAGTTACTGGGACAACATGCAGAAGGACCACGGCTACAATCCGCCACCGGTCTGGGGCATGGCGGGCAAATTCTTCGGCAGCTTTGCGCCCGCCGGCGACGGCTACTTCAAGATCCTGTCGATGATCGACATCGCGTTTCACATCGGCATCGTGCTGCTGTTCTACTGGGCCTTCGGCTACCGAGTGATGGCCGTTGCGATTGTGTTTTGGGGCTGCAACGCGCCGGCCAACTTCTATTGGACGGGCGGCGCCTTCCTGCGCCAAGACTGGTTGTTCATGTTGGTCGCGGCGGTGTGCTGCGCCAAGAAACGCAAGTTCTTCTTGGCTGGCGGCGCACTCAGCTGGTCGGCTCTCTTGCGTATCTTCCCGATCATCTTTTTCGGCGGCTGGGGCATCATGGTTCTCTTCGAGATCATCCGCCGCGTGCGCTTTGGCACGTTGAACGAGCCCAAAGTCCCGACCGGCAAGCTCTCGATCAAACTCGACAGGCCAGGGCTGCTCGGCTACCTGCACCCCGACCACCGTCGCCTACTGCTGGGTGTAATCGTCGCCTTTGGCGTGCTCGTGCCCTCCAGCATGGCCGTGTGCGGCGTCGACTCGTACAAGCAGTTCTTCGGCCACACCATCAAGGTGCACAACGCGACGCCGCTGACCAATCACATGGGCCTCGAGACCATGCTCGTCCACAACTGGAGCGGCCGCATGCGCTTCCTGCGTGACGACAACATGGACGACCCGTTCGAAGGCTGGAAGCAGGGCCGGCTGGATCGCTTCAAGACGATGAAGCCAGTGTTCTTGCTCATCTGCGCTGGCGTGTTCGCGTGGACAGCTTGGGCCCTGCGGCGCACGCGCCAGCTCTGGATCGGGCTCGGGCTGAGCGTGTGCTTGGTAATTTCGTTCACCAACCTCACTTGTTATTACTACTCGTTGTTTATGGTCATCCCTGCCCTGGTCGCAGTGCGGCCATCGCTCGGGCCTCCGATAGTCGTGACCAGCGGCATCAGCACCATTTTGCTGTACGCCCCGAGTGGGTTTTATTGGGTGGATGACCGCTTCACGGCGCAAGCCTGGTTGTTCTACGCACTGAGCCTGATGGCGCTGTACGCCTACTCGCGGCCGTTCAGCGTGGCGCGCCTGAAGGCGTGGTGGGACGGCAAGCCCGAGCCCAAAGCTCCGCGCGCGATGCCGCCCACCGGCGGCGTCGCTCCCGCCGCAGAGTGAGGTCAGAGCTGGATCCGGGAGCGGAACTCGAGCGCTCCCGGTACAATAACCTTGCACCGGTACAGCGTGCCGTCAGCGGCGTCGTCATCGACTTGGCCGCCAGCGGTGGTGACGTACAGCGTGTCCAGGTTTGGTCCGCCAAAGGTCGCCGACGAAACGCTGGCCACCGGGAACGCGATGGTTTCGAGCAGGCGCGCGTCCGTGCTGATACGCAGCAGCGCCGAGCCTCCCCAACGCGCGGACCACAACGAGCCGCCCTGGTCGACGGTCATGCCATCGGGAATGCCTTCATCAGGCGAAGCGCGATAGAATTCCCGCCGATTGGCGAGCTCGCCGGTCGCTCGTTCGTAGTCCGCGACGTAGATCACACGCGTCGTGCTGCACGTCCAGTAGAAGCGCTGCAGGTCCGGTGTGAACCCCATGCCGTTGGCACAGCCGGTGCCCTTCCAGAGCGTGGTCACGAGGCCGTCGCGGTCCACCCGGTATAGCCCGCCGCTTTCATCTGTCTTGCCGATCGTGCCCGCAAAGACGCGGCCTTCAGGATCGGCGATCACGTCGTTGAAACGACTCATGCCGCTGTCGATGTTCGTCGCGACGACCCGGCGCTTGCCGTCCTTGCTCAGCACCGCGATGCAGTCGACCTCGAACAGCAATAGCGCGCCGTCGTCCTGGAACGAGAAGCCCCCGATCATCGTCTTGTCGCGATAGAAGCACTCGTGCTCACCGCTCGCGTGGTCGACGCGAAACAGGCGCCCGCTTTCGATGTCGACCCAGTACAGCCGCCCTTCCCGTTCGTCCCACAGCGGGTTCTCACCAACCCGGCAGTGGTAGTTCGCGACCGGTACTAGCGTAGGCATCGCACTCAGAACAAATTGCGCACGCGAGCGATCACCTCGGCGACGCCCTGCGGAAAGGGCTGCAGCGCCACATCTAGGTGCTCGGGGCCGGTCTCTATCCCGGAGACCGTTAGCAACGGTGCGAGCACCCGAACAAGGCGTTGCGCGTTCCCGCTGCGCGCGAACTTCGGATGCTTCATCAAGTCGATCACGATGCGATCGTCCTTGGCGTCGACCAGGATCGGCGGACGCTTGGGCATGTATGCAGCCAGGTTACCGGGCTTGCTCAAGTCGAGCGCGCCAGACTTGAGCAGCGCCGCGATCGGAGTGGTCGAGCTCTCATCGGTCACCTTCAGCGACACCTCAGCCAAACGGATCTCGAAGCGGAGCTGCTGATCGTCGAGCTGGACGCGCTCCACATACACGACCCCCGAAGCTCGCACCGGTGTACCCATCAGATCGAGCGAGGCAGAAAGGCGCACGCCCGGCGGCACCGCCTCGATTTGCACGTCCTTCGGAGCCTTCTTGCCTGCGCCTTTGATCGCGAGCCAACGCAGCGCAGCGAGCGGCACACCGAAACGCAGCGCTAACGCATTGCGTAGTACGCGCAGCAACTCCTCCGGATGATCTTTTAGGTAGCTCCCAACTGCGCCTGCGATTGCCCGTGCGTCCATGCTTTGCTCGCGCGGAGTAAGCCACAGGATCGCGCCGAGGCCAAACGCACTCATCGGCACTAACCAGGGGGGCGGAACGGGATTTTCGCGCAGACGCTGCTAGTATTATGTGATGGCTAGCCACGTGCGGATCCCGCCCGGGGCGGTGCACGACACCTTGCGTCGGCACCTGTTGGCGCTCGGGTATCCTATAGTCCTCGACCTCGAGAAGAGCCACGGCGCGTTCGCGGTAGACGCCTTGGCCGGCGGGCAATACCTGGACTTTGCCAGCTTCTATGGCTCGAATCCCCTCGGCTACAACCACCCGGGCATGCTCGAGGCTGAGACGCAGCGCCGCCTCGCGCAGGCCGCCACGACGAAGATCGGCAACCCAGATTTCTACACCGAGTACTTCGCGGAGTTCGTCGATACGCTTGCTCGCAGCGCCGCTCCACGTGAGCTCCCGCACTACTTCTTCGTAGAGGGCGGCGCGCTTGCAGTAGAGAACGGCATGAAGGCCGCCTTCGACTGGAAGGTGCGCAAGAATCTGCAAGCAGGGCGAGCCCCGGGCGGCAATCAGGTCCTGCACTTCGAGCACGCCTTCCACGGGCGCGCCGGCTACACGCTGAGCGTCACCAACACGGATCCAGCGAAGACCCTCTATTTCCCGAAGTTCGATTGGCCGCGGATCAGTGCGCCGACGGTCCGCTTTCCGCTGGCCGAGCAGCTCGCGGACTTGGTCATTCGCGAGCGAGCTTCGCTCTCCGCCGTCGAACAGGCCTTCGACGAGCGCGGCCATGACATCGCGGCGATCTTGATCGAGCCGGTGCAATGCGAGGGCGGCGACAATCACTTCCGACCCGATTTTTTGGCCGGCCTGCGCCGCATCGCCGACGAACGCGAAGCGCTGCTCATCTTCGACGAAGTGCAGACCGGCGTCGGCATTACCGGCGCTTGGTGGGCCTATCAGCGGCTCGGCGTGCAGCCAGACGTGCTGTGCTTCGCTAAAAAGATGCAAGTCGGCGGCATCTTGGCGTCGCGCCGGCTCGACGAAGTCGACAGCGTGTTCTCGGTGCCGAGCCGCATTTCGAGCACTTGGGGCGGGTCACTCGTCGACATGGTGCGCGCGACGCGCATCCTCGAAATCATCGACCAAGATCGCTTGCTCGAGAACACCACATTGCGCGGCAATGAGCTGCGCCAGGGGCTCGAAGCCTTGTCCGCGCGCATCCCCGAAGTCAGCAATGCGCGCGGCCTCGGCGCGCTGTGCGCCATCGACCTAGCGACGACCGAGCTGCGCAATCAGCTTGTGAAGCGCTGTTTTAGCGAACGATTGATCGTGCTCGCGTGCGGTCAGCGCTCGGTGCGCTTTCGGCCCTTCCTGTGCGTCGATTCGGAGGGCGTTGCCGAGTGCTTACTGCGGCTCGAACGCGCTCTGCGAGGCGTGCTCAGCGAAGCCGGCGCGTGAGAGCCAATCCGAGAACAATCCTAGAACTGTTTTAGGATTGGCTCTTAGCTGCTCACTCGCGCTTCGGCTCGGGCAGAGCGCTCTGGACCGCTTCGGCCGGCGCGCTCACTTCGCTGGCCTGAACGCCGCGTGTGTTCAGCTCGTTCCGAACGCGCTCGCCCACCGACTGCGCCAGACGGCCCAGGATGTCTGGAACCTCTTGGAGCAACGCCGACCAGGCGCTGCTCTCGTCGCCGTCGACGGTCAACAAATGGGCGTGGCCGTGCTTGCTGATCGCGATCACGGCTACGGGGTCGAGCTCGACCGCGCCGCCGGCACCGTGGCCGCCGGATTTTCCGCCGCCTTTGCCGCTCTTCGCTCCGGCGGATGCGCTGCCGGCGCCGAACGCAATCTTCAAGCGGTGCACGGGGATTATCGTGGCGTCCCCCGCTTGCTGCGGTTCGCCCACGATGGTCTCGCTCTTCGAGATGCCATGCACGCCCGAGAGCAAGCTGCTGACGATGTCGCCGATCTTGGATTCGCTCATGTCGCCTGCATCACTCGCTCGCCGGCTCGGCACTCTGCCGCGCCCGGGATCTCTGCTTTAGCACGAATCCCACGAGATCGATCAGCAGACGGCCAGGCCAGATGCGGAACCGAGCGTCCGCCGCAAGACTCAGGCGATCTTCGGACTCCCACGACGGGGTCTGATTGACCTGCCAATGCTCGGGCAACACCGCCGAGAGCACGTACAGACCGGCCAGGATGCGCCCAGTGAGCGCCACATCACGAAACGAATATTCGACGTCGAGGACTAGCGAGCGAACCTGAAAAACGCGCTCCTTTTCCCACCAAGACAAGACCGTTTCGAGCGGATC
>DATCFJ010000142.1:0-4157 GCA_036509605.1 Polyangiaceae bacterium
GCATCTGTTCGCGCAGACGGTTGCCGAGCCCGATTCGTTCTGCCTTCAGCTCTTCGTGCACGCGGCTGAGCTCGCGAAGCTCGACGAGCACAGGGTCGCCAATGCGGACTCGTCGAAACCCGGCTCGTCGGTGCGTAAGGAATCCGCGAGCACCAGCGCGTCACGCCGATCGTCTTTGGCTCCGGCCACAGAGTGCCGATCACGAAAGCGGTCCAGTTGCTTAGGATTGATCGCGAATACCGCGATGTCCTTCTCGAGAAGCGTATCGACGATTGCTCCGCGGGGCACCTCGATCGCTACCGCGATGCTGGCGGCGTGCCCCGCAGCGACCTGCAGCACACCATCGACGAGTTCACCGAGGCCTCTGCCCGAATGAGCAAACGCCTGCTCGAGCAGTATCTTCCGTGAACCATCCAATCACGCACACCTGGTGGGACTCCGAGCCCCAGTCGATCCCAACGAATATTGAAAACGCGTCTTCCGAACCTGCTCGGAGCGGCCCGGCGCGACTTCCTATTGGACGTCGTCACGACCCACCTCACCGGGGCGCTTGTCCCAATTGGGCCCTGCGTTGGGCGGGGGCGGTCTGGCGCTCCCAGCGAGGCGGTCGAGAACTTCGGCAGCATACAGGGGTGGTCGGCAGGCGATCCGCGGGGCGGCCCGGGCGACCGTCGAACGCCATCTCCAACAATCGCCGGCGGACTTCGGGCCCGGCGGGAGCGGTGACGGGGCGGACGCCAGCTGTGCGAGGGCCGAGTCGCGCGCCGCGAGCTCGTTAGAAACGGTCAGCAGCTCGGCGTCCGGGTCAACGGTGATGATTCGGCGGCGCCCACGGGTCCGTCGCTCGAGTTCCGCGAGCATGGCGTCCGCCCCGGACTTTTGCAATGGCAACCAGCGAGCCCGGTTCGGCAAAGAGGTTCACCTTTCGACCTGGGCAGAGTTTTGGAATGGGGGCGCCAGCGCTCCAGCCGTGCAGCTCGTAGCAGCGCACAATTCCCGCGCCGAAACTGGAACCGGTTCCAGTTTCGTAGTACGAGCTAAGCATGGCTCACTCGACCCTTGTTCGCGCGTTGCCGCTCGCGCTTTCGTTGCTGTCGCTCGATTGCATTCGCAAGATTCAAGCCAGCGTTCCGGGCGCTCAAGATCGCAGCGTCTCGGCCACGTGCGGGAACGGTGCCACGTTCCGCGACAAGCCGTACACTTGGGAAAACAACCAGTGGGGCTCTGGGAAAGAGCATTCGTCGTACCAGCAGTGCCTGCTCGAACGCGACGTCAGCGGCGAGACCCAGCGCGGTTGGTCGTGGATTTGGCCCGGTACGGATACCTCCGTTTTTGCCTACCCCGAGATCATCTTCGGCTGGAAACCGTGGACGGGTGGCAAGTCGTCCGACCGGCGCTTCCCGATGAAGCTTGCTGACATGCAGCAGCTCAAGATTCACTACGACGTCGAGACGGAAGCCAATGGTAGCTATAACCTCGCACCCGAGGTTTGGATCATCAGTCACCGTTCGGGCGCTGGCGAGGCCGATCCTAAGCTCATCACGGCCGAGATCATGTTTTGGCAGGAAGCCGCGGGTGAAGCCCGCCCCGCAGGGACGGTCGTCGACCGACCCGAAGTAGCGGGCATCACGTACGAGCTCTGGCAAAAGGACAACGCCGGCGACAACGGAACCGGCGGCTGGCGGCTGCTCTCGTTCAAGACTCCGACGACGATGCGTGCTGGTACCGTGCCGGTCGATGAGTTGCTGCGCTACCTGCTGAAGAAGGGGCTGATCGCCCCCGAGCAGTACATCGCGACCGTGGAGTTCGGCAACGAGATCTCCGGCGGCAGCGGCACGACGTGGGTCAAGAAGTTTGCGGTCGACGTGTCGCCTTGAAGAGCCAGCTGCTCGGCATTCCTCGCCCGCCGAGGGGCAAGAATCCGCCAATAAGCATGCTGTTTCTGGCACCGTTCGTGCGTTAGTGCTGTAGTGAGGAGTCATGAGTTGCAGACGCATTGGGCGCTCGCTGTGTGCGCTGTGTGCGCTGTGTGCGCTGAGCTGCGCCGCGGCCTGCGGGGGACGCGCTGCCGAAGATTCGAAGCCGCAGGGCAATCCAAGTGCGGGTGCAGCGGGCGCTCAGCCATCATCCGGCGGAAATGCCGCTGACCCACCGGCGAGCGCAGGCGGGTCGCCGAGCAACCCGTATCCGCCTGCGGCGTGCTCGATCACGCTCCCGCAGGGCACTGAATGCGACTCCGGAAATGGGCCGCCGCCCGTATGCACTTATCCAGATCCGACGTGCGGCACCATCACGGCAAGCTGCGTACACAACCAGTGGCAGTTCGACGCCTGCGCGGTTGCGCCGCAGCCGGACCCCGTTCCGGCCTGCGGCGTGCCGTACGCTATGTTGCCGTCGGGCATGCCCTCGGGCGGCTCGTACTGCCCCGATGGTCTCCTAGTGGTCTTTGCTCAGTCGCTGAATGCATCGGGCGGCTGTTGGGATCAGCAAGTCGCGGTCAGCTGCACCGCTGGCTCATCGGATGTGAACGCGTGCTGGGTGGATACCAGCACGAACCTGCTGTATCGCCTGGGCGTCGACCCGTGCATGCCCGATCCGAAGTGGCGCCGGTGCAGCGACGTGGAATACGAAAATTCGCAGAAGCCATGGCCGAATTGCGCGTACCAGTGATCAATTGCAGATCACGGGTTTGACATCGTCGACGACGTTTCCGTCGGTCAGCCCGGTCACGGTCACGCGGCACGTCTTTGCCGTCATGACTATCGATGTGCCGGGTGAGTGAACTGGGCCGCTAGAAACTGCAGGTGTTCGCGCAGCTGCCGGACGGCTGCTTGCCGGTCATGACCGCATAGTGGTTCGTGATCTGCGCTTGGCTGAGCAAGTGGTCGTAAATGGCGACCTTGCCGATGGCGCCCTGAAAGAAGCTCTCTTTGGTCATGGTGCCGATGTCGAGCGCGCTGCCGTTGGCCTTGGGCACGACATTGTATTGGCTCATGCAGCCTGTTTGGCCGTGTGAGCTGTGGTTCCACTTCACGCCGTTGACCCAGATGTCGATCGAACCGGGGGATGCTGCGGTGTTAGTGCAATCTGCCGGCTGAGTGAGCGTCGTGTACTCGCCGACCACGTGGTACCAGGCGCCCGCCATGATCAAGCCGTCGCTCGGTTGCCAGTCGGCGGCGGAGCCGAGGCCCGCGCTCGGGTTGAATACATAGGCGGAGATCCGGTTCGGTCGGTTCGGCATCTCTTTGGTCGTCGTGTCGTACATGCGCGCTTCCCATTCGCACGTCGGCCCGTAGCTTTCACACTTGCCCATCCAGTCGATGTAGCCGCTCACTCCGTCGTCATGCGGGAACTGCAGCACGTCTGGGCGTAGCCACGCCTCCCACGTCAGGTTTCCGGTCGTCGGAATGGAGAACGCCGCGCTCGAAGGGACCGTCAGGTATTGCTGCACGCCATCGAAGTCAGCGACTGGATCACCGTTGGGCAGGCTCGCGCGCGGCGGCGCGCCAGTGCCCTCGTAGACACCGTCATGACCATTGCCGGTGAGATCCGGCTCGTTTACGGGCGCCATGTTCACCGCCCAAAACGCCACGGGTCGATCCGCGAGCACCGCGCTGTTGTATGCGTTCCCGCTTCCACCGGAGCCGGCAGCGCCGCCTTGCGCTGCGCCAGCGACAGCCCCTGCGCCGCCGTTACCCGCGTTCGAAACTACGCCGCCAGCGCCGGCGTTCGAGAGCGCGCCGCCGCTGCCCGCTTGCGCGCCGGAGGTTCCGGCGCTGCTGCTCGTGGCTCCGCTGACATTGGCGTTGCCGCTAGCGCCCGCGCTGCTGGTTCCGCCAGCCCCCGCGCGCTCGACGATGGGTGCATCGTCTGCCGAGTTCGTCGAACACGCGCTGAACGCGAGGCAGAATCCCAACGCGCCGAACCCGATTTCAAGTATTGGTCGCACCCCGCCAATCTGACACCGAAGAGCGCCGTGCTGGGGCAATTTTTCCGCGAGCTACGCTCTCACGTTGCATTCAATGCTGGCGAGCGCTGGTGGTTCCAGGGTGTCTTAACCTGCTGCCGCTCGGTACTACAGCCGGGCGCGCTGCGCAGAACTGGGCGCGAGAGCGAGCGCGGCTTGGGCGCGCACTTCCGGATCCGGATCGGCTAGC
>DATCFJ010000143.1:0-2153 GCA_036509605.1 Polyangiaceae bacterium
AAGCGCGCAGCGATATCAAGTCCGCCTGTGGCGGCCTGTCCTGTTCGGCACAGACCAGCAGCGAGCAAAGCCGCTTCAACGACGACAAGGGTCGCTATGACACCTTCGGCACGCTGTCGGGTGTTGGCTTCGGAGTTGCGCTCGCGGGCGCCGCGAGCGGTGTAGTGTTGCTGATGACGGAGGCCAAAGAACCGGCCGACTCCGAGACGAAGCAGGCAGGCATTCACCCCTACGTGGGACCCGGTTTGGTCGGGGTTCACGGAGCGTTTCAGTGAGCACGACATCCGCCTCGGACCATGAAATTTCGCATCGCTCTGGCCTCACTAAGCGTTTTAGTCTTGATCGCCTGCCAAGTCGCGTTCGGCGACTTCACGATCGACACGACACATCTCTCTGTTGCGTGTGAAACTAGCAGCTCGCGCTGCCTTGGTAACCAGATCCAAACTTGCGCGGGCGGCAACGAGTGGCGTGTGGTGCACACCTGCCCCTCGCCGGATTTGTGCAATCTGCTTAGCCTCAGCTGCGCCGCGTGCGAGCCAGGCACTTTCCAGTGCAGCGGGTCACAGCCGCAACTCTGTGACCAAAATCAACACTGGAGCGCCGCGACCGCAGCCTGCGCCTCGGCCTCGTTGTGTGTAGTGCCCGAGGATGGCTCGCCTGCGATGTGCCTGCCGCCGGACTGCACCGCGGTCGGGCAAATGCGCTGCCTCGATGGGCACTTACAGCGCTGTCCGCTCAGTCAAAAGTCGTGGGAAGACGTCGAAATCTGCGCCAGCCCCGCGCTGTGCAACGTGGACCGAGCGAACGCCGAAGTTGCGGCGGGCAAGCGCGCGACCTGCCTTCTGCCCAAGTGTAGCCCGGGCCAATTCAACTGCGACACAGGCTCACCACGGCCGTGCCAGGCCGATCGCACTGACTGGGACGTAGCAACCACCAGCTGCATGGGTGCCACATGCAACCCGGCCACTGGGGATTGCTCCGCGTGCGTTCCGGGGACCTTCGCCTGCAGCGGCCACAACCTCGAGCGCTGCACCGATCAGGCAACTTGGGCGAGCACCGCCTGCAGCTCGGCGTTGTCATGCAACGCTAACGCGGCCCCGGGCTGCGATCCAGTCACGTGCACCGCCGGTGAATTTCGCTGCAACACCTCCACCTCCGCTCTGGAACGTTGCCGCAGCGATGGCACGAAGTGGGAATTGGTCGAACAGTGCGTCAACGGAGTCCTGTGCAACCCGAATGCGACTCGCTGTGAAGTCCCGGTCTGCCCCACGAGCGGCGTTACGCGCTGCCAAGGCAACACCCAGCAAAAGTGCCGCGCTGATCTGACCGGCTGGGACGAGGTCGCGCAATGCTCCAGCACCGGCTCCTGCGATCCCGGGCTGGGCTGCCTTCCCACGCCCTGCGTGGCGGGCGACTTCCGCTGCAACGACGTGTCACTCGAAGCCTGCAAGGACGGCACCTGGGTGCGCCAAGCGGCCTGCGCAACGCGGGCCTTGTGCGACGCCACCCAACAGACCTGCACGCCCCCCACGTGCGCCCCCGGCGACCGCCAATGCCAAGGCAATGTACTCCGGCGCTGCAACGCCGATCGCGACGGCTGGGACGAGCTCGAGACATGCGGATCCGGATCGATATGCAGTCCGGACACGAAGCGCTGCGAGCAGCGCTAGCGCGCTTGCTCTACTTACAGCCCAGGCTCGCGCCCCTCGTCGCGGCCGTATTCATCTTCATCGTCCCGCGGCGCCTTCGTCGCGAAAGTCGGCCACGTTGTCGAGGTCGATGTCTAAGTCGCCCTTACTCAGACTGCGTCCGGACTGCGTCGCGCGCGACAGCCAATAGCAGCCGGCACTATCGGCTTCCGGCGGCTCGCCGTCCGCGCTGGCCGGCGGCGGAAGCTTGACGTCGCATTGTACCGTAGCCTCCGCTGGCTCGAGCTCGGCTTCACCGCGGAACACGCCGTCCAAGTCCAGCACCACCGTGAGCGGCTCTCGCACAATGCTCCGCGACACGACCATGCTCTCCCGCACGGCGGGACGAGCCAACGAAGCTGGCGCTGCCTGCACGTACGCAGCTGGAGCGGCACGCCGCGTCCGGCGCGTGAACGCGTACGTCACAGTTCCGACGACCCCTAGCCCCGCGATCCCCGCTAACAC
>DATCFJ010000144.1:0-2431 GCA_036509605.1 Polyangiaceae bacterium
CGTCGCTTGACGAGCCGCATCGGCGGCTTCGTGTCGTACACCTTGTCGCGTTCGGTGCGCTCGTTCGGTAACCAACAATTCGTGGCGACCTTCGACCGCACACATGTGGCCAACGCGGCGATCGCCTATAACCTGGGTCGCAATTGGCGGGCGGGAACGCGCGTGATGTTCTACACCGGGCTACCCAAAGCGCCCGATCCAACGGACCCCAGCTCGACACGTTTGCCACCGTTTTTCCGGCTGGATCTGCGGCTCGAGAAGCGCTGGCAGCTGAGCCGTAAAGTCTGGATTTCGTTCATTGCCGAATGGATGAACGCGACACTCAGCAAGGAAGCGATCTCAACCACCTGCACCTTGAATGGCTGTCAGACCCAAACCATCGGACCGATCACGATCCCGAGCCTTGGGCTCGAGGGAGGTTTCTGAGCATGACCAAGAAAAATCGGACGAGCGCGCTGCGCGCGCGTTGGCTGCACTCGCGCGGCTGGCTCGCGCTCTCGCTATTGGCAGCCATTGGCTGCGGTGCGGGCCCACGTCCAGCGGCGGCGCCCCCCTGCGATCAGCAGTGCCAAGACGGAGTGGCGCTGCTCGGGCTGCGCTCGGCCATGAAGGTTGCTTACAATTTCGGGGTGTCGACCAAGCCGGTAGGCGCGCAGGATGGCACGGCACCGTGCGTGTCCTTTGACGGCTCGCAGGGGGGAACGGTGCACGTGTTCGGTACCGCGAGCGTCAATGCCATCCAGGGCGCGTCGATCGTGTCTCTCACGTACGACTTCAAAAACTGCCTGTATTCGGCGGCGCCCGCCGCCACCGCCAACCAGAACTTCAGCCTGACGATGAACGGCAAAGTGACGGAAGATGGCACGCTTTCCGCGCAACCGACCGCGACCACGGCGCTCAAGATCGAAACGGCGCTGGATTCAGCGATGCTGCCGACCGATTCCCTGAGCATCTCGGGAACCGTTTACGACCCTCCGGTCGATTACGCGGCTTCGGGCTGCGCACTTTCAGTGATTCAAGACGGCAATTCCGTGAGCGGCGCGCTGTGCGGGCGGAGCGCTGGCTTCACGTTCAACTAGTACTACTTAGTGCTACAGGCGATCTCAAATGACCGACTCTCTCGAGCTTGTCTTAATGGTTGGTTGCTTCGCGGCTTGCGGCGGCGCGCCGGCGCCAGTCAGCGCGCCACCACCACCGGTAGCGTCTGCGGCAGCAGCAGCTCCGCCCGCGGTAGCGTCCACTCTGCCGCTCGCTGCTGAGCCCGCAGAAGCTGCGGCGCCGGCGCCTCCGGCGCAAACTGCGCTCATGATGGAACCGCTGGCATTGCCCGGTGCCACTGCGCCCGTCTCCTTGGACTACTTGTTCTTCGAGTCGCAGCCGGCCAGGGTTTGGGTCCCCGCGGGCGGGACTGGCAGCGTGGCTGTGTTCGATATCGCGGCGTACCGCTTCTCGCGCGTGGAGGGCTTCAAGACCGTTGAACGCGAAATGCACGGCAAAAAGCGGGTGCTGGGCCCAAGCTCAGGGGTGATTGGTGACGGCGTCGCGTACGTTGGCAACCGCGCGACCCAGGAGGTATGCGTCATCGATCTCCAAACGTTGAAAACGCGCGCCTGCTTGAAGCTCGCTTCAGCGCCAGACGGCGTCGAGTACTGCAGCGCAACGCACGAAGTCTGGGCAACCACACCGAACGCGCAATCGATCACCGTCTTGGACGCGGCGAAGCCGAGCGTGCTCAAGCAAAAATCGATCATCAAGTTAGACGGCGCGCCCGAGGGCTACGCGGTGGACGCGGCGCGCGGCGTATTCTTGACCAACCTCGAAGACAAAGGCTCGACCCTGGCGATCGACCTACAGACACACGCCGTGAAAGAAGTCTGGAACGCGGGTTGTTCGAGCGACGGGCCGCGGGGCATCGCTGTCGATTCGGCGCGCGGGTTGGTCATGGTGGCTTGCACGGATCACGTGCAGGTGCTGGATGCGAAGAACAAGGGCGCGCCGCTCGGAAAGCTCGATACCGGCGCGGGCGTCGACAACTTGGACTACGTCGAAAGCGCCAAGCTGCTTTATGCGGCTGCGGGCAAGGCGGCGCGCCTGACCGTCGCGCGGCTCGAGGACAACGGCCAGCTCACCGTCACCGCGAGCGGTGACACCGCGCCGGGTGCTAGAAACGCCGTGGCGGACGCGAGCGGCAACACCTATGTAGCGGACCCGCAAGGCGCGCGGCTACTCCTGCTCAGCGCGGCCAAGCACTAGATCGCCGGCTCGCGCTTCAGCACCACATGCCGCAGCGCGAGCAGCGCCAGCGGTGGCAACACGACTAGCGTCGCGACGGTTGAGCTAACCAACCCAAAAATGACCGCGATGGCCAGCGGTTTCTGCAGATCGGCGCCCGCTCCGATACCGAGCGCCAGCGGTAACAGGCCGACCAAGG
>DATCFJ010000145.1:0-2022 GCA_036509605.1 Polyangiaceae bacterium
GCACGCCGGTGCCGGAAACTCGCACGCTGGTGCGACGGGCTCAGCAGGTGGGCGCGGCGGCGCCGGCGCTCCGGGCACGAGCGGCGCTCCAGGCACGAGCGGCGCTCCGAGTACCGGCAGCAAGCTGGCGCCCTTCCTCGGCACCTGGACCGTGGCGTCGGGCTCATTCACCATCACGTGTCCCGGAGCCACCCCGGTTAGCGAGGCCGCCAGTGGCGTCGAGACATGGGCAGCGGGCACCGTGTCTGATCTGCTGCAGCCAGGCTTCGAGGGCAATTGCGACTTCAAGGCCAACGTGAGCGGACGCATCGCCACTGGTTTGCCCGGGCAGAGCTGCGTAGAGACCAGCACGGACGCATCCAGCGGCGATAACATTGCCCAAGACTTCTCTTTCGATAGCTTCAAATTCGTCGTTTCGGCCGACGGCAAGTCAGCGACTCAAACCTTCTCCGGCACCGACGACTACGCCGACCTCACGACGAGCCAGTACGTGACCTGCACGTTCACCGAGACCGCCACGCTCACGATGTGAGCGGCCGAGGGCGCGTGACTCGAATCAGAGCACGTGCGCGGGGGAGGCAGCGCTCGCCGCGGAGACGGTCTTCGACGGTGCACGCGAGCTGCTGCGCGAGCGAGGCCCAGCCTCGGTTTCGCGCAACATCGACGCGAGCTCGAGCAAGAGTTTGGCACAATCGGCCTGTGTCGGCAGGCGCGGCCGGAGCACCGCGGCGCGTTCGTCGGCTTTGCGACCGCGCGTCCAGGTGACGTCGCGCGGCAGCGCAGCGACGGCTTGTGAGCCCTCACGCGCGCGAACCAGCACGAAGAGCGCTGCACCCGAGCCGCCAATGCCAGCCGTATATTCCACGCCGATCTCGATGCCCAGCAGGCCGCGCAGTGCGCCCGGCACTTGGATCAGCAGACGAAGCTCGTCCGCCTCTCGTGCACCTTCCGGAATGCGCGCCCAAGGCACGACCTTGATGCCGTCGGCGCGGCGCAGCGTTTTGCCCAGACGGGCGAGCATTGCCCGCGGCCGCAACGCTAAGTCGGCCGGCAACTGCGCCGCGCGGCCCGTGAAGAACAGCGGCAGCAAGCACGGCGATCCGAGCAGAAGCAAGAGCGCCTGGTACGGCGCGCGAGCAAACAAGAAACACGCGCCGCCCACGAACAGCGCACAGCCAGCAGCGAAAGTGGCGAGCCCTGGCCACGTGCCCGCGTCGAAGAAGCGACCTGGCACGTTCTGCTTTGGCCGCGCGAAGGCCTCGGCCTCAGACAGCGGCAACCACTGACCGGGGCCACGGAGCACGACCTTCGCCGGCACCGCGAATTGCACGGCGAACGCCATCGCCAACACCAGCAGCGCTGCGCCGAGCGTCGCCTGGTCGAACCAGGCCGCGCTCACGAAGGCGGCCGCCAGCAAGCAGCCCGACAACGCCGCACGCGGCCCGACCGGCAGCCTCACCAGCGCGCGCGCCGTCGCGCCGCGTGTCTGGCAAATCGCCGAGAAGATCCGCCATTTCCCAGCCACAGCGAACGAGTAAGCGAGCGCCGCAAAGGCCGCACACAGCCACCAAGTGAGCCGCTGGCGCGGCTGGGTGGCGGCGCTCGACGCGTGCGCGCGCGCGCCCTGCAAGGGCTTTTCGGCGCGCGGCAGCAGCACCGGATTGGCGAAGGCGTCGAAGGCCTTCGCGCTCACGCGCACGCGCCACAGCACGGGCTCACCACGCGACACGTGCGGGCGCACGATGTCGAGCTCGTCCTTTTCTGCAAGGCGATGCAAATTGCCAATGAACACGCCACCCAGCGCGTCCCCGTCGTCGATGCGCCCAGTGCTCGCGTTGGCATCCGGCAGCGTGGGCGGCGTGGGCCCGGCAGGCAAACGAAACACGACGCGCGCCGAGTCGATGCCCTGCGTGAAACGCGGGCCAATCCAACGCACCTCAACGTCGCTGCCCTCACGCCGAATCAGGTCGCGCTTGAGTAGATTGGTGCGGTACTGAAAGTGAAACAGATACACGCCAGTGC
>DATCFJ010000146.1:0-5884 GCA_036509605.1 Polyangiaceae bacterium
GAGCAGCAAACCTCACAGGTCTTTGCCCTCAAGGTATTGCATGCAGGTCAGGCTCTCGCGGACGAGGCGCGCATCCGCTTGCGTCGCGAAGCACACGCGACGCGAGCGATCAGCCACCAAGCCATCGTTCCCGTTAAGGAGGTGCTCGATTGCGACGGAGACCCGGTGCTGGTCATGGAGTTGCTCCAGGGAGAGACGCTGCGCGCCATTCTTCAGCGCACGGGGCGTCAGCCGCTCTGGCGGATGGCCGCGCTACTACTGCCGGTGGCGGAAGCCCTAGCGCTCGCGCACCTCGCTGGAATCGTCCATCGCGATCTCAAGCCGGAGAATATCTTCGTTCAAGCGCTCGACAGCGCAGAGCCGAACAGCATCGAGCGAGTTCGCTTGCTGGATTTCGGCGTCGCGCGATTTCACGAGCCTCCCGAGGGCTATTTGACGACCGCGAACTTAACCGGCATCGGGACGTTGATCGGAACAGCCGCTTACATGGCACCCGAGCAGGCATTGAACCCCTCCGAGGTCGACCACCGCGTCGATATTTGGGCATTCGGTGTGACGCTGTATGAGGCTCTGAGCGGATGCCGACCGATCGAGGGAGCGAGCCACGCCCACACTTTGCGTCAGCTGCTCGTCGGAAGCATCACGCCGATTGAAATCTTGCTCCCGGAATTGCCTGCTCCTGTGGCACAGCTGGTCGCGCAGATGTTGTCACGCAACCCTGACCGCAGACCAGCGGGTTGCCGTGAAATTGCAGAGATTCTGAGGCCGCACCGCGGTCATTCCTAGGCTCTGCCGGGCAGGACCTTACACCAGCGCGGCTGAGCCCCGGCGGTCTTCGCTCCCGGCGAGTGCGCTTCCCGCGCTATTCGCCGTGGAATTCCGATAGCATAGCCGCGCTTGAGCTCAGCGGACGACCTCACCGGCATTGTCATAGCCGAAAAGTACGAGCTGCTGCGGCTGCTTGGCAGCGGCGGCATGGGCGCGGTCTACGAGGCGCGTGTGCTGTCCACACTCAAGCAGTGCGCAGTGAAACTGCTGCTGAAGGCGGAGCTGGCCGGTGACGCAGAGGTGCTGCGGCGCTTCTTTCGGGAGGCACGCGCCTGCGGCCTGATTCAAAGCCAACACGTCGTAACAGCGTTCGACTCCGGCATCGATCAGACGGGCTGGCCCTACTACGTCATGGAGTACCTGGTCGGCGAGGATCTGCAGGAGACGCTGAACTCGCTCGGTCCGCTCAGTCAGACCGCAGCCACGAAGATCGTCTTTCAAGCGGCGCTGGGCCTGGCCAAGGCCCACGAGCTCGACATCGTGCACCGCGACGTGAAGCCGGCAAACCTGTTCCTGGTCGTGGCTGACGACGGCGAAATCAGAGTCAAAGTGCTCGACTTTGGTGTCGCCAAAGTGAAGATGGAAGTGTTTCACGAGACAACCCTTTCGGTGACTCGCACCGGAAGTATCCTCGGAACTCCATTATATATGTCACCCGAGCAAGTGAGACGAGCGTCGTCAATCGACGCTTCGGCGGACGTCTGGTCGCTGGGAGTCTTACTGTTCGAGTGCTTGACCGGGCAGCTGCCTTGGGGACCCATCGACGGCTTTGGCGAGCTGATTGCCGCGATTCTCACCAATCAGCTGCCCATGGTTCAAGACCTCGCGCCGTGGGTCAGGCCAGAGCTAGCCGAGATCGTGCAGCGCGCGATCTCTCGCGATCTGAGTTATCGCTTTCGCACCGCAGGAGAGCTGTGTGACGCGCTCAAGGCGCTACTGCCGAACGGAGCGCGGCTCACTCAGATGGAGATTGGGCCACCCCCAGACTCCGAGCGCCGAGCCGTAGCTCCGAGGCTTTCGCTTGCAGACACCGTCATGTTGCAGCCGAGCACACCTGCCGGGTCGGTGCGAGGGACCGCGCGGGTGAGAGTCATTCGAGGCGGCACGGCTATCCTGTTGATCGCCAGCACGGTAGGCACGGTCATGTGGCAGTTCGCAGGCCGGACGCACCTGAACACTCCGCCACTCGATCACACCACCCAAACAGCGAGCGCCACTCAGTCCCCGCCAAAACCCGCGAGATTTGCGCTCGAAATCCTGCCCAATGACGCGCAGGTGACGATTGACGGTGTCGCCGCTCCAATCGTCGAGGGTAAGGCGTATCTGGAAGGCACCTTGGGTGCAACTCGTGTCGTGCGCGTGAGTCGGGCGGGAAACAGCATTGAGAGGCAAGTCGCGCTCACGGCCGGAGGACCGCTCCCTGAGCGTATCGAGCTTGTTGCGGCGGCGGCTCCTCCGGTACGCCCTAAAAAGGGGATCAACCGACCGCCTGTAAGCGCGTCACTCAAGGCCCCCGAGCCTGCAGCCGAGCCCGCTCCTTCGGCCGCTCCGCCAGCATCTGCTGACTCCTCCGCTTTGCCTCCCCTATCCCCAGTCTTCAACTAGCTCGAGTCGCGTTCGACTAGCTATCAATCGATATCTTTTCTGGCGCGAAAGCTCGAGTCGAGACTACTGTCCGGCGCGCGTGCCGAGTCATCTCACAAGAGTCAGCAGGCGGCGGTCAGCGCTGCCCGTGATCGCGACATTTGCCCTGGTGCTAGTCGCAGGCAGCACGTTTCCTGGCAGGTCCGCGCACGCAGAGCAAACCTCGCCAAACGATGTGAGCTCGGAGGAGGCTCGGCGCAAGGATGCCGCCCAAGATCATTTCAATCAGGGGATCGCACTTGCCAACGCAAGCGCCTGGCAGGCCGCTCTCAGCGAGTTCCTAGCTTCGCGGGCAACCTTCCCCACGAAGTCAGCGACTAGAAACGCTGCCATCGTATTGCGGCAACTCGGACGAAACGCGCGAGCGCTCGAGTTGTACAGCTCGCTGTTGAAGGAGTTCTCGGCCGGGCCAGCAGCGCTCACCGCCGAAGAGACAGCCGCCATCGCGGCCGAGATGCGAGCGACCCAGGCCCAAGTCGGAGAGCTGGAGATCCGGCCCGCCGACGACGGCATCCGCGTAGTCGTGGACGACGTGCAGCGCGGCGTCACGCCCATTGCAGAAGCCATCTACCTCGATCCGGGTGATCACACCGTTCGCCTCAACAAGGACGGCTTCGAGCCCTCGGAGGTTGCGCTGAGGTTGGTCAAGGGCGCGCGCCTGCAAGTCGATGGCACCCTGAAGCCGCTGGTGCAAACCGGCCTGCTCGTCGTCCAAGAAGCGTCCGGCCTCAGGCTCGACGCTGTGATCGACTCCGCAGTCGTCGGTAAGACTCCGTGGTCTGGCAACCTAGCTCCGGGCAGACACCTGGTCTTGCTGCGCGGCGAGAAAGATCTCGGAACATCGCCGAGCTCGGCGAACGTCAAGCTGAACGACACGACGACTCTCTCGCTGCGCGCACTCACGCTCGACGCAGGCCTCGAAATCGACCCGACTCCGTCGAACGCCAGCGTCTACCTGGACGACCTAGTGGTCGGAAACGGCATCTGGGTCGGGCGCCTGCCGAGCGGGCAACATCGAGTGGACGTTGTGGCCAGCGGCTACGCGCCGTTCCATCGCGAGCTGCTGCTGGAACCCGGCAAGGGCGACGTGCTCCAGGCTCGGCTGGACCCAGACAGCTCGAACCCGCTGTGGCGGAAGCCGCGAAAAATCCCGCTTTATCTGGAGCTCGCAGGGGGCGCCTTGCTCAGCCCCTCACTGCGTGGCGGCACGGACCAATCGTGCGGCTGCAGCGCTCGCTCACGCCCGCTCGGTGCTCTCGCCGCCCTCCGCCTAGGCTACGCGCCCGGCGACTTCGGGCTCGAGCTTAGCGGCGGTTATATGTCGATCTCGAGCAGCGCGACTCGCACTGTGAACGCCATCGGCGATGCCAACGCGCCGACCTTCCAATCTACCAACTATCGAGACTCCACCAGACTGAGCGGCCCGTTCGCGGCGCTCAGCGTCGCGTACCGCGTATTCGAGAAGACTCCGTTTACCGCCCGGGTCGGTGTCGGCCTAGCCTCGTTCGACTCGCGCACGGCAAATTCAGGTTACTTTTCCGGAAAAGTCAGCAATCCGGCGTTGCAGACCGACAATCAAGTGGTGACGGGCCAGCTTGCCGCGAACGCCGAGGCCACACAGCACCTGGTGACACCGTTCGGGTCGACCGAACTGCGTATCGGTTATCGATTGTCCAAAGTGTTTAGCGCCGATATCGGGGCGGCGTTGATGATCCTTGTCCCGCCACGGGTGCCGCGCGCTGGCACCAACAACCTGAGCAGCTCGCAGAATCGAGCTGCGACTCTAACTCCTCCGGGCAACGATTGGTCTCCGGGCCATCCCGTAACCCCCGGCGTGCTTCAGCTTCCCAAAGAAGACGTCGCCAGCGCGTTCGTCGCCCTCTCACCGTCAATTGCCGTGCGTGCCCGTTTCTGAAACGCGCGAGCAACCAGTAATATACCTATGTACCCCTGCCCTTTGGGCCGTTATTCATGCTCTGTCACCGGGCCTCAATGATTCTCTTAACCGAAAGCCGCTCTTTACTCGTTTCTATTGCAAGCGGCCTATTGGTCTGCGCCTGCCAAGGTGACGCGAGGCCGACCGACACTGAAGCAAACGAGTCCGTGCGAGCTCGGCTCTCAACGCCGTCGCAGACTTGGGACACCCAGACGACGCTGGTTCCGAGTGACGGAATTGCGCAAGCACAATTTGGCACCTCCGTGGCGATCGACGGAGATACAGCGGTCATTGGGGCACCGGGCGATGGGGATACTTCGCGTGTCGCCGACCGATCAGGAAGCGCCTACGTGTGGCTTCGAAGCGGTGGGACGTGGCAACCTCAACAAAAGCTGGAGTCGCCCAATCCAGTCGCGGGGCAGCAATTCGGTTCGACAGTGTCAATCCACGGCGACTTGGCGCTCATCGGCGCAATTGGCGACGACGAGCACGGCGAGTTCTCGGGTGCCGCGTATATCTTCGTCAGAACGGGTACGACGTGGTCGGCATTTCCGCAAAAGCTGACTGACGCCAACGCGACAGAGCCCGACGAGAACTTCGGTTCGTCGCTCGCAATTGGTGATGATCAGATTCTGATCGGTGCGCCAGGAAATGACGAGAAGGGCACTGATGCTGGCTCTGCTTTCCTATTCAAAAAACAAGGCGTGACTTGGGCTCTAGCGTCTGAATTGTTCGCTTCGGACCCGTTGGCGGGAGCGCAGTTCGGATACTCCGTAGCACTGAGCACTGATCTCGCCGTCGTCGGCGCAACGGATGCAGATGCGTCGAGCCCAGCAGACGCATCTGCACAGGACGCCGGTGCGCACGGCCCGGCGATCCCCGATACCGGAGCAGCCTATATCTTTTCTGGTGATTTTTCCGGACCTGCGACCAAGCTTCTTAGCTCTGACCACGCCACGGGAGACCTCTTCGGCGTAGCAGTGTCAGTAAGCGGCAATACGCTTGCGGTCGGAGCGCTTTCGGCAAGCGGCGGCCTGGAAGCGTCGGCGCCACCACAGGCGGGCGCCGCGTACGTCTTTACTGGAAGCAGCACCAGCTGGACTCAGCAACGGAAGCTGTTTAAGCCTGCGGCCGCCCAGTACGATTCCTTCGGTGCCTCGGTAGCGCTCGATGGCGACTCGCTATTCGTCATTTCTCCGCTCGACGCGGACGAAGGCAGTTCGGCTTTTGCATTCACACGAAATCAGGGGAATTGGTCGAGTGGAACTCAAATCCCCCCACCCCTGGACCTCGGCGGGGATTCGTTCGCACAATCTTTAGCGCTCTCCGGTCAGACAGTCATTATCGGAACGCTCAGTACGCTAGCGATTGGAAGAGCAACCGTTCTGGCGCTGCCGGCAGGCTCGTCTTGCTCCGTGGCCGGCGATTGCATTCTCGGTAACTGCACTGAGGGCGTCTGTTGTGCCACCGCATGCG
>DATCFJ010000147.1:0-9402 GCA_036509605.1 Polyangiaceae bacterium
CACGCGATTGGCGCTATCGAAGCCACGGTCACCGGGCAGTACTGTAAAGCGATCTTCTCAAGCGGCGAGATGTGACCAATCTTGAGGCAATTCCAACATGGATTCGCCGCGCGCGAAGGGCCTCGCGGATCGGACCGCGACGCCGAAGGCTGCGACGGCCGCGTGTGCCGCGTGACCATCAACTCAATTCACACTTGAGCGGATCCGCGACGCGCCCAGCGCTTCAACACGAGCCACGCGACAACGTCCGCGGTCAGCGATGCGGCGCGCGAAGCAACCGCGATCGCCAACGCGGGTGCGGCGCCCACGGCGGGCGCCAAGCTGACCGACAGGATCGCTTCACGCACGCCGACGCCGGCCGGTGCCGCCAATGCAACGAAGCCGCCCACGGTGGCTAGTGCAAACAAGCCGCAGCTTGCGAGCGCGATGCCCGGAGCTGCGCCGAACGCGCGCGTGAGCAAGAAGCCATGCGCGGCCCAGCTGCTCCAATACAAAGCGTGCGCCAAAAGCAGGGCGAACGGCACCAGCGGGCCGCGGCCCGGCACTTTCAAAACGCGCAGCACGAACGCCGGCAAACGCGCGCGGTCGACGCCTGTCAATGCGATCACGATCGCCGTAAACGCGAGCACGATCGGCACAGCCCATGCGCCGAGCAACGCCGTGAGCCCGCTCCGCGTGGGCAAGAAGAACAGCGACGCGAAGCCGATACCACCGCCAACGGCCGTCCACGACAACATCTCGAGCCCGACGGACGAGCCCACGGTGACGGCGGGCACACCGAGGCGCGCAGCGCCGGCCATGCGCACGAAGGGTAAGCCCACCATGCCCGGCGTGTAGCGCGCGAGCTGCGAGTCCATGTACAGCGAGAGCGCAGGTCCGCGCGGCACGCGCAGCGCCGTCATGCGCTCGATCAAGGCGATCCAACCGCGGCCCTGAGCGAGACAGCCAAACATCAGCGGCAACACCGAAGCGAGCGCCCACGGTAGGTCGAGCGAAACCTTGGCGTGCTGCCATTTGTGCGCCAAATCCCAGGCCGAATAGGCCACGAACAAGAACGCGACGCCTATGAACAGCGGGCCGAGTCGCTTCCTCAAGCCGGCCTTTGGGGGCTGTTCCGGCGGGGCCGCGCTCGGCTCGCTCAAAGCTGCCAGTCGCTGACGAGCTGCTCGTTCTGTGAGGTATCGGCGCCGCGTTTGAGCAACGCGAACTCGCCGTTGCGCTTGACCACGCCGTATTGACCGCTCTCGACGGCCGCCTTGAGCGTAGACCTGGTGTGCGAAAGCTTGAGCTCTTTGCTCGAAGCGAGCACGTAGTCGGCGTTGTTCGGTCCGTGACGCATGGTGAACATCTTCACGCGCGACGACACGTGCGGGCCTACGGTTTCGGTGGCGGCCACCGAGGCTTCTTTGGGGATCAGATCGGCGAGCGAGCGCAGCCGCTCGTAGCGGTCGGCTTCCTTCGCATCCCAACCGAAGTCGATGAAGCTATAGCCACCCTTGAGCGAATTCGGGCGCGCCGAGAAAGCGCCGTAGTTGTAAGTGAGCACGAGCGACGCGCAAACCATGGTCGTCGCCGCGGCGCGCATCTTGGCGGGCCCCGCATCCAAGCTCTTGCCAATCGCTTCGAGCGCGAGCGGCACGGCCAGGAACAAGTACGGCGCCCAGTGCATCACGTAATGAAACGAGAACAGCGTCGGCGGATCGTAGTTGGTGACCAGCAAGGTCAGCATGATGCCGGGCAGAAAGGCGGCCCATAGCCACCAGCGCCGCGCCGGCAAGAACACCACCGGCACCAGCAAATGCAGCAAGTAGATGAGCTTCTTCTCGACCACCAGCTTGGACAGCACAAATATCGGGTTGGTGATCAGCGTCCGAATCACGCTCTTGTAACCCTTGGCGCCGTCGGCCCAAAGGTCCTTGTACATGTTCGGGTACCACCACTCGCCCGCGTCATCCATGACGTGAAAGCGCAGGTACACGAAGTAAGCCAGAGAGCAGGCCGCGATCATCAGACCCTGGCGCGAGCGGTAGCCCGTGAGCAGCATGAAGCCGCCGATCACCGCGATGCCGATCGGAATGTCCTCGCGCAGTAGCAGCGCGGCAGCAGTGGCGAGCCCGCACACCAACCAGCGCCGAGTCTCCGCGGCCCAGACCAACAGGAAGATGAAGAACGTCGCGATCGGCACATTCTGGAACTCCGAAAAGTTCGCGCTGTGCATCGGGTAGTAACAAAGGAAAGCGAACGCGATCGCCGCGGCCATCCATTCAGAAACATGCCGGCGCGCAAAGCCATACAGAGGCAGCGCGGCGGCGCCGAGCAGGAACGACTGCAACACGAGCAGCGTCTCCGGCTTGGGCCACAGCGCGTAGATCGGCAAAAACAAATACGTGCCGAACTTGGCGTGGTTCGCCAAATACATGCCCGGATCCGACGGAAACACGACCGTGCTCTCCAGGAACCGCCCGTGCAGCCCGCCGAAAATCAGGTTGTTGTTGATCGACAGATCGAAGTTGTGGGTTCTGAGCTTGTAGTGCCAGCGCACGAAGAAAAAGCTCATGAACAAGGCGTAGCCGAGGGCGCACACCGTAACGACGGTGCGCGGCCCAAGCTGCCGCACTTTTGCCGGGAATTGCTCGCGTAGCCCGTCCCACCACTCCTGCACGGACGCCGGCACGGAAGACAGCGAGCGGCCGAGCAGCGTCTCCACGACGAGCGAGCCGAACAGCACCACGATCAGCAACGCCTGATGGCGGTTCTGCCAAGGCTTGAAGCGAAACGCGATCGGCAGAATCGGCAGCGCGATCAGCGGGCACAAGAACCACGCCCATTGCTCGGCTACCGCCCAAGACTCGTGCTTCTTCCACAGCCGGTACAGGGCGGCTCCGCCGACCGCACCACCAAGCAGCATACCCGCCACGAAGCCGGCCACCAGGTTCGTGCGCTGCTCGGGCGACTCGAGCGTGTTGCTTTCGAGGAACTCGCTGATCCAGCGCGACTTGAAGGCGAACTGCGCCCAGACAATCGCCGCGCACCCGAGCAAAGCCGAAATCAGCACCACGCGGCTGCCGATGCCGTAGCGATCCTCGTCGGGCTGCGGATATTCCTCCGCCGCTGGCGCGGGCGGCGCTTCGCTATCGCGCTCCGAGTCTTCGGAGTCGGGCGCGGCGGCGTCCGAGCCCGGTTCCTCGTTCAGTTCGCCCGCCGGTGGTTCTTCGTTTTCCGGCTCAGATCCGGTCATAGCGCGCAGGGGTGTACCACGGGTTTACGCCCGCTGGCGCCTCCCGCGAGCGGCGCGTACTCTATACATAGTGAGCCCACGCTTCGTCGCCCGGGTCTGGCCGGTCGCCTTGCTGCTTTTCGCGGGGCACTCGGCGCACGCTGAGTTCAACCCTGCCGGGCGCAGCAAGAAGCCGAAACCCGCAGTTCATCCGGCAGCGCCCGCGGCCCGGTCTCCGAAACCCGCCGCGAGCCCCGGCCCGGCGGTAGCTCCGCCAGCGTCGTCGCAGCCGGCGCACGCATCGACGCCAGCGCCCGACTCCCCCAAGCACGACCCGCGCGAGGTCAAAGGGCCAAACAGCGAGGCGCTGATCCAGCGCTACACCGGGATCGTCCTCAGCCAACCCGGCGCGGACTTCCCGCTGCAACGCTTGCTCGCGCTGTATCGCGAGCGCGACGGCAAGCTCGACGCGCTGCTGGTTGATTTGGGTAAGCGGGCGGAAGCCGGCGGCAGCGCGCGTTACGCCGCGCTCGTGGCCGAAGCCGGTCTCGAAAAGCTCGAAGGCCGTCCCGAGCGAGCGCAAGCCGCCTACGAGCGCGCCATCGGCGAGGACCCGAAGAACCCAATCGCGGTCGTGGCTTTGGCGCGCATGCTGAACGAGCGCGGGGACAAGACGGCGGCGCGCGCACGCTTCGAGCAAGCGCTGCCCGCGCTGAAGGACGACGCGGATCGCGAACAAGTGCTGCGCACGTTGCTCGGGCTGTGTCTCGATTTAAAAGACTACGACGCCGCCAAGCACTATCACGAAGATCTCGTGAAGCGCGCCGGCGGCTCGTTTTTCGTGCGTGCAGAGCTCGGTCGGGAGCTGCTCGCGCGCGGCGCCTACGAACGCGCGGCTGCCGAATACAAGGTCTGTGTGCGCGCCGCCAACGGCGACAACCGCGTGCTCGCGCCCGCGCTGCGAGACTACGGCAAAGCCCTCGAAAAACAGGGCAAGGCCGACGAAGCGCTGGTCCAATATCGGCACGCGCTGGAGATCGCCGGCGAGTCCGGCGTACGCCGTGAAATCGAAGCCGCGATCGTCGACACCTATCGCCAGAAAGATCGCCTGCCCGAGCTGATCGGCGAGCTCGAGAAGCGTCAGAGCGCGCGTGCCGACGACCTACGCACGCTGGGCGCGTTGTACGAAGAGACGGGCCAGGTCGAAAAAGCGCTGGCCACGTATCGGCGCGCCCTCGGCGCCGACAGTAAAGACTTAGCGACGCATCTGAAGGTCGTGCATCTGCTGGAAGTGCGGGGCGATCTCGAGCAAGCCATCGCCGAGTACGACGCTCTGATCCGCGCCGCTCCGCGCAATCCTGATTTCGTGTTTCAGCTCGCAGAAGCGCTGATCTCACGCGGAGATCGCAAGAAGGCGCTGGCCCGGCTGCAGGAGCTGGAAGCACGCTCCGGCAACGACGAAGAAACGCTGGCCGCGCTGGTCGACTTCTACGAGCGTGTCGACGAAAAGGATCGAGCGATGGCGCTCTTGCAGCGCCTGGCCGGCAGCGCCGCCGCCGATCCCGAGCACCTGATCGAGCTGGGCACGCGCTATTGGCAAGAGGGCGACAAGAAGAAGGCCTTGGCCACCTGGCTGCGCATCAAGGCCGTAGTGTCGGACCGTGCGCGCGCACTGCAGATGCTGGGCGATCTGTACCTCGAGCATGACATGCCCAAGGAGGCGTTGGCCGCGCTATCCGAGGCCGCCAAGCTGGCCCCGAAACAACCGCGTTACCGCAAAGCGTACGCGCTCGCGCTGGAGCGAACGAGCGCCAGCGCGACGCGCGAAACGCGCAGCGCGCTGTTCGACGAAGCGCGCAAGATCTGGGAAGACTTGATCCGCGAAGCCGGCGCCGACGCAAACCTAGCCCGCGAGGCGCGCCAGCACATCGTCACGCTGTACAACTTGGACGGTCAGCTTGGTCAGCGCGTGCCGGGGCTCGAGCGCCGTTTGGCTCAAAATCCGCCGGATCTGGAGGCAGGGCGGCTGCTCGCCGAGGCTCATCTGCGCTTGCGCCGTTACGCCGACGCCGAGCGCGTGCTGTCACGCGTGATTGACAAGGCACCGGGCGACACCGAGAGCATGAGCTACTTGGAGCGCGTGCTGGTGCTGGAGCACAAGCTGCGCGAAGCCATCCTTGTCTTGGAGAAGCTCGCCAGCAGCGACCCCAAGCGCGCGCGAGAATACTATCAGCGCATGGCGAGCTACGCCGCCGAGCTGTACCAAGACGACGACGCCGTACGCTACGCTGCCCGCGCCGTCGAGCTCAGCCCCGACGACGCCGAGGGCCACAAGAAGCTCGGCGAGATGTACCGCAAGCGCCAAGACGTCGCCAAATCGATCGCTGAGTTTCGGCAAGCCATCAGCAAGAACGAGCGCCTGTTCCCGGTGTACTTGGAGCTCGCCGAGCTCTTGCTCGGACAAGGCGAAACCGACGACGCGGACATGCTGCTCAGGCGCGTGATCCGTGCTTCACCGGACGAAGAGCTGGTCAGCCAAGCCGCGCGCCTCAGCATGCAAGTGAACCTCGGTCGCGGCACGCTCGAATCACTCGAGCATGATCTGCTACCGCTGGCGCTGAACAGCCCAGAACGGCCGATTTATCGGCAATTATTGCTGGAGGTGTACGGCGCGCTCGCCTACCCGCTCTTGGAGCGCGAGCGCAGTGAGCGGCCGAAGGAAGCAGAAGCCGCGCGCGCCCTGCTCGACCGCTTGGGCGAGCGCGCGGTCAAGCCCTTGCTCGACGCCCTGGGCGACGCGCGCGAAGCCGAGCAAGAGGTTGCCATCACGCTGCTCGCTCACGTCCAGAACAAGAGCGCCGGGCCAACTTTGTTCTCGTACGCGACTAGCTCTGCGGACAGCGATCTGCGGACACGCGCCATGCTGGCGGTCGGCATGCTACGCGACCCTGCGCTCGTGCCGCGCTTCGAAAGCTTGCTCGTGTCGTCGGGGCACGTCACCGCCGGGGAATCGGATCCGGTGTTGCTCGCCGCGGTGTGGAGCGTGGCGCGCATGCGCGCGCCACGCGCCGAGCACTTGCTGACCGAGCTGGCCACGAGCGACGCCGCGGACGTCAGCGCCCTGGGCGTGATTGGCCTCGCGCTGCTCGGCTCGCACACCGGCATAGCACAAGCGGCGAAGCTCCTGAATCAACCGGAGGCAGGGCCATTGCCGCGCGCCGCAGCAAGCTTCGCCGCGGCAGAATTCGGCCAAAAAACCCAAGAAAGCGTGCTGAGCGAGCTGAGCGAAGCCAGCGATGGGAGCCTGGCTGCGATCGCAGTGCTGAGCCTGGCACGGCTCAACTCGGCCAGCGCTCCGCGAGCCATCGCCGACGCCCTGACCAGCTCCGACCCGCTTGTCTCGCGCGCAGCGGGCGATGCCGCCTTGGTGTTTGCCACCGGCAGCTACCGAAAGCCCAAAGAAGTGCTGCCCGCACTCGAGGGCGCGGTGAACGTGCGTGAGCTGATCGACGCGCTCCGCCCAAGCGGCTACTCCGGTAGCGAGCGCGTGGCGGCGCTCGAGAAATTGTCGCCCGCGATTTCAGCCGCATTCGGGCGGGCAGCATCGGTGTCACCCGAGCGCGCCCGCGCCGTCGCAGATCTGTTGGTCGTGGATCCGGGCAAGCTGCCGCTCGGGCCGTTGACCGCGGACGCGCAGCTAACGCCCGCCGAGCAAAGCCGCGTCGAAGCCTTGGCGCGTGAGCTGGGCACTTCGCTCGTCCCGCAATTCGCAGCACTGGCTCGTCATCCGTCGCCAGAGGTGCGCCTCTTCGCGTTGCGCTTTTTGGGCCACCGCCCCGAGTCGGACGCCAAGAGCGCAGTGATCGGCGCGCTCAAGGACGAGCTCGGCGCGGTGCGGCGCGCGGCGCTTTCCGCGCTCGATAGCAGCGCACCGGAGGCGAGGAGCGCAGTGATCGCGCTGCTCAAGACCGAGAGCGATTGGGCGCTGCGCGGGGCGGCGGTTGAAACACTGGGCAAAGTCGCAGCCGGCAGCCGCGACGCGGAAGCCGTGGCGGCGCTGACCCAAAGCGCGACCAAAGACGCTTTTGCCATGGTGCGCGAAGCCGCGCTGCCTGCGCTGCTTTCGGTCGATCCGGTGGCCGCGCAGCGCGTGCTCCAGGCTATCCATGACAGCGACCCGGAACCCAGGGTAAAAGCGCGAGCCCAGTCCCTGTTGGAACGCCCACGATGACCGCTGCCCGCACCCAATACTCGCGAATTGCGCTGGCCGCGTTGATCGCGGCATCGGGCTGTCGGAATTTGGACAGCTTCAGCAGCAAGCCGGGAGAAGCTTATTGCGGGCAGCTGCTCAGCCAACCCGAGTTTCAAGACGGCTTCTTGCCGCTCGGCTCGCGACCCAATCTGGAGCTCGAGCTGAGGCTCGACACCAGCACGCTGACGAGCGAGCCCGGCATTTTGCGCAGCAACGACGCGACCACCGGGCTCTGTGCCAGCACGTCAGGCGCGCTCTTCCAAGACGCGCCGTTACGCGCGATACCCGCCGTCGATCACGACGTACTGAGCACGCTCACCTTTGGCGAAGGCCACGAGCATGATTTCTTCGCTTGGGTCGATTCCAGCTGCCAAGGCACGATGCTCGCGGTTGTCTCGCTGATGAAGAACAACCAAGTGGAAATGCGGCTGTTCAAGCCCGCCCGGTTGGCGCCACCCAAGGCTCCTGCGGACCAGCAGCCCGGCTTTGCCATGTTCCACTTCGACGTACAAAAGGGCGGCTGCGGATTTTAGCGATGTTAGTTCTAGGTATCGAAACCTCCTGCGACGAGACGGCGGCGGCGCTGGTTACGGAAGACGGCACGGTCGTTAGTGATTCGGTGCACAGCCAGATCAAGCTGCACGCGCCGTATGGCGGCGTCGTTCCGGAGCTCGCATCGCGCGATCACCTGCGCAATGTGCGACCGGTGATTCGCGAGGTGTTTCGCAAAGCGGGGCTCGAGCCGAGCGCGGTGAGCGGCATCGCGGTTACTTGTCGCCCGGGATTGTCGGGCGCGCTGTTGGTCGGCGTGCAGGCCGCCAAGGGCCTGGCGTTCGCGCTCGACAAGCCAGTCGTGGGCGTCGATCACTTGGTCGGCCATTTGCTGGCGGTGTTTTTGAAATTTCCGGGCGCGCCGCTGGAGCCGCCCCCCGAGTATCCGTTCGTCGCGCTGCTCGCGTCAGGCGGGCACACCGCGCTGTATCGCGTCGCCGGACCCGCGCTCGATCAGATCACCGAGCTCGGCGCCACGCGCGACGACGCCGCCGGCGAGTGCTTCGATAAAGTCGGCAAATTGCTGGGGCTCGGCTACCCCGGCGGCCCGATCATCGACAAGCTCGCCAAAGACGGCAACCCCGATGCCATCGAGCTGGCTTGGCCGATGCGCCGTAAAGGCTCGCTCGAGTTCAGCTTCTCGGGCTTGAAGAGCAACATGCTGCGCTGGGTGAACGAGCACGGCCTGCCGAAAGACGAACAAGCACAGCGCGATCTGTGCGCCGCCTTCCAACGCCGCGTCGTCGACACCTTGATCTGGAAGGCGCTCGAAGCCGCGCGCGCCGAGGGCGCACGCACACTCGTGCTCGCCGGCGGCGTCGCCGCCAACCGCGAGCTGCGCCAACGCTCCGCCGAGCAAGCCGCGCCACACGGCATTCGTGTCGTCGTACCGCCTTTCAAAGCCTGCACCGACAACGCCTCCATGATCGCCTACGCCGGCCTCCACCGCCTGGCCCGCGGCGACAACGACGCCCAAAACCTGACCATGAGCCCCCACACCTCACTCCCGCAAAGCACCAAAAAAGGCCGCGGAAAGCGCGAAAACTAGCTGAGATAGGCGGCGGCCTGTCGTCGGCCGGACAAGCTATCGAGAAGCACCGGGGCTTGGTGCTTGCGCACTGAGGGTCTGGAGCCAGACACCCCGCAATTCACCCCACTGGAACTTGCGCAATTTGCGCGGCGTGAAGTCCCGGCAAGATACGCCTCCTTCATGGCACGCGTTGGCACACTCGACCTACGACATGGCTTGAGACTCGCGCGAGCGCTGGGGACGGTCTCGTGTCCTCGCGTGGGAGCCGATCCACGTCGGCCTTCCGACGTAGATCGAGGTGCTCGCGGGCAGCCTAGACGCTGCAGAAGCGCGTCCGATGCAAAACTTTTG
>DATCFJ010000148.1:0-2209 GCA_036509605.1 Polyangiaceae bacterium
CAGTCGTCTCCAAGAACTCGTGGTGCGCCTCGTACACGGTGCCCATGCCGCCGTCGCCGATCAAGCGGACGATGCGGTACTTGCCCCCGATGACGTCGCCGGGAACGGGCCTCATGAGCCGACCACGGCTTTCCCTTGATCGCGAATGCGCTCGGCTGTGGGCACGAACCTGTCGTACTCGCGCAGGAATGTCAGAGTCTTGGGATCGACGCGATCCACATACAGCGTGCCGAGTAGGTGGTCGGTTTCATGTTGCACGACCACGGCGCGAAAGCTCTCCCACACGAAGTCGAGCGGGTTGCCGGAGCGATCCAGAGCCTCTACGCGCACTTTCCTGGGCCGCGTGACTTGCCCGCGCATGCCGGGCACCGACAAGCAGCCCTCGTACATCTGGAAGCTGTCCTCAGCCGAAAGCGCGCCGCCACTGGCAACGAGCGCGGTGACCACGGGATTGATTAACACCGTTAGCGGTATCGGTTCGAATTGCGGATAGCGCGGGTTCTTGTCGACCTCGATCACACACAGCTGCAGCGACTCGTAGACCTGCGGCGCGGCGAGCCCGGCGCCGTCTGCGTCGTGCATCGTCTCGATCATGTCGTCGATCAACGTTTGGATGAGTGTCGAGCCAATTTGATTGGGAGCGATGGGGTCTGCTTTTCGTCGCAGCACCGGCTCGCCCATTTGCGCAATCTTGCGAATCGCCACGCCGCCATCCTAGTTCAAACGCGGCCGTTGGCACGAATCCCTGGTTAGGGCCGCGGCATTTTGCCTCTCAGCGCGCGCGCCAGGGTATATCGACGATGCCGGCCACGTGGTTTTCGTAGCGTGCGAGCACGAATAATAGGTCACTCAAGCGATTCAGGTAGATGACGACTTCGCCTCGAATTGCCGACGACCGGCCGGCGGTCAGCGTCCGCCGTTCGGCCCTGCGGCACACCGTGCGCGCGCGGTGCAACTCCGCGGCGCTCGGGGTACCACCAGGCAGCACGAAGTTCTTGAGCGGCGCGAGCGGCTCCTCACTTTGATCGATGTAGCCCTCCAGTCGCGTGATATCGGCCTCGCCCACCAGGACCATGCACAGTGATCGTTCTTTGCCCGGCACGCAAGCGAGCTCGGCACCGACCGTGAACAGATCATTTTGAATGTGCAGTAGCGCGGCGTCCGTTTGAGCCGACACGCCGAGCGCGCGCGCCACGCCGATGCACGAGTTGAGCTCGTCCACCGTGCCATAGGCCTCTACGCGCGAGTCGTCCTTGTCAACGCGGGCTCCGCCGAACAGCCCCGTCTGACCGCCGTCGCCGGTGCGCGTGTAGATCTTCATCGCGCAAGCGTAGCTTTAGTCGCACGCTTTTGGGAGACTCGGCAGCGCGCGGCGTGCTAGCCCAAAGCCGCACAGATAGTCGTATAGGCGTCGTTCCAGGCTTGCAGGTCGGCTTTCGCGCCGTCCACGATGCTCAAGCCGAAGCCCGGCGGCACCGTGGCATTCTCGTTGTGATTGAAGCGTCGACGCCAAGCCACTTTGCCGACGAGGCGAACGCGCCGCTCGCTGCGCGGCGGGCACATCTCGAACCAGACTTCGTCGTCCTCTGGCGGCGCCAAGGTGCGTACGTACAAGCCGCCTTCGCTCATGTTGTACGAAAAGCCGAAGTCGTCCTTTTCGCGACCCGCGCCGCGGAACGCGACCGTGGTTCCGTACAAGATGCGGGGACTGCGGCGATTGTTGACCGCGCCCCCCTTCAGCTCGTTGGACGCAAACAGCACGTTCTCCGGCGGCGCGAACGCGTCGATCACGCCGACGCCACTCGTGCCGTCGAGCGCGGCTCGCACGGATCTCAAGTCGCGAGGGTTCGCGCAGACGATGAAGTTCGCTTTGCTGCCCGCGCTGCGCGCAGCAGAGATGGTCGCAAGATAGTCGTCTGCGAGCTCGGCGTTGAGCACCGCGAGAGCGACGTCCTCTTGCAGCGCGAATCTTGCTGCGTCTTCCTTGGTCACCGCGAACATCACCGAATAGCCGGCGTTGCGCAGCACGCGGCCGACGACAGTGCGGCGGGTCTTGTCGCTCTCTGCGATCAGAGCTGTGCCGCGCGCCGAGGCGGGCAGTGTGCCCATTTCGCGGGGCAGCGTGCGCAGGCGAGTTAGCAAGGGCCTGGTGCTGCTCAGCGGCAGCACGTCGTCCGCGCCCCAACTGAATGCGTCGCTGAAACATAGA
>DATCFJ010000149.1:0-8967 GCA_036509605.1 Polyangiaceae bacterium
CGACCGCCTACTGGTCGCGATTGCGCGCGAGACGCTGATTTACGAACAGCCGAGCTTCAAGGCCACCAAGATCGGCTACTTGCGCGCGGGCGCCCAGGTGCGTCGCGATGCACAGCCGGCAGGCCACGAGGGTTGCAAGGGCGGGTTCTATCGCATCATGCCCGAGGGCTACGTGTGCGTCGGTGCGACGGCTACGCTCGACCCGAATCACCCCGTAGCGCAGCTCGGGCGCGTGCGTCCGGATCGTAGCTCGGCGCTGCCGTACCGCTACGGACGCTCGATCTACCCGACCCCGCCGTTTTACACGCGCTTGCCCAGCAAGCTCGAGCAAGAACAAGAAGAGGTCGAGCTGGCGCGGCACTTGGAGGCCAACACGCGCGCGGCCTGGCGCGACGCGCCCACCGACCCGACGCCGCAATTCCTCGCGGCGGGCGGTCAAGCCCCGACGCCTTTCGGTTACGCGCACGAAGCGAATAAGCTGACCAACGGTCGCGCTGTCACGGACAGCTCGTTTGCGCTGCTCGCCATTTATGATCAAGGCGGGCGCCGCTTCGGGCTTTCTACGGACATGTCACTGTTGCCGCTCGACCGCATGAAGCCGGTCGTGGCCAGCACCTTCCACGGCATTGTGCTGGGCGGCGAAGTACAATTGCCGGTCGTGTTCGTGCGCAATCACAACGCGTTCTTGTATTCGGGCAGCCCGAGCACAGGATTCGCCATCTCGCGACCGCTTGGCTTCCGCGAAGCGTTGCCGGTCACTGGTCGTTCGCGCTCGCTTGCCGGGCTCAGCTACCTCGAGACCACCTCTGGCGATTGGCTACGCGATGACAACTTGGTGCGCGTGGATCGCATGGTGCAGCGCCCGGGCTGGGTGAAGCCCGGGCGAACTTGGATCCATGTCTCGATCATGAAGCAGAGCATGGTCGCCTACGTTGGTGACAAACCCGTATACGCAACGCTCGTCTCGACGGGCGCCGACGGCATGGGCGATCCGAAGACCACGCACTCTACGGTGCGCGGCCAATTCTTGATCCACACGAAGCACGTCACCGCCACCATGGACAGCGACGAGGTGGGCGATGAATTCGACCTCCGCGATGTGCCGTACGTGGAGTACTTCAGCGAAGGCTTCGCTTTTCACGCGGCCTATTGGCACGACACCTTCGGCACGCCGCACAGCCACGGCTGTGTGAACCTGTCGCCGATCGACGCGCGCTGGCTCTTTCATTGGACCGATCCGCCAGTCCCACAAGCCTGGCACGGCGCGATGAGCCTGCGCGGCGGCACGTTGGTTTACATCAGCCCTTAGCGGGATTGCACTCCATGTCACGAAGCGACGGAACGCCGCCCGATCCAGAAATCTCAGCGCGCACGCTCGGCCACTATAACGCCAACGCCGAGCGCTTCTGGGAGGGCACGCGCGGCCACGACGTGACTCAAAACTATCAGGCTTTATTGGGTGCGTTGGGCATTGCGGCGCCGCTCCGCTTGCTCGATTTCGGCTGTGGGCCGGGCAGGGACCTGGTTGCCCTCCGCGCGCTTGGTCACGAGCTTACGGGCCTCGACGGCTCGGCGGAGTTCGTGCGCATGGCGCGCGAGCACTCGGGCTGCGCGGTGCTCGAGCAGAGCTTCTTCGAGCTCGACCTCGGCCTTGCCCGCTTCGACGGCGTGTTCGCCAACGCGTCCTTGTTCCACGTGCCGCGCGCGTTGCTTCCGCGAGTCCTGCGTGAGCTTCACATGAGCCTGGTCCCGGGCGGAGTCTTGTTCTGTTCCAACCCGCGTTCGTTCGACGTCGATCACGAGGGGTTCAAGGGCGAGCGCTATGGCTCTTACCTGACCACCGAGACCTGGCTTGCGCACATCAACGCTGCCGGTTTCGCGATAGAACAGCACTATTTTCGGCCTTCCGACTTGCCGCCGAACGAGCAGCCGTGGCTCGCCGTGGTAGCGCGCAAACCGCGCTAACGCCCGGCTCAGCCGAGCTCGCGCACTAAGCGAGTCGCGTAGCGGCTGAGCGGCGCGGTGTCCTTGCCACTCAAGCGTTCGAAGGCCTGCAGCACCGGATAGGTCGAGCCGCCGTCCGGCAGGAGCAAGGTGTAGCTGTCCGGGCCGGTTGGCGTTTCGGCCGTGTCGCGCCAAGCCGCGCCCGCGGCCTCGCGCAGCACCTCGCCCAGGTACGCGCCGATCAGCACGGAAGTGCGTTGCACCCAGCGTGCGCCGGCCGCGGCGTGAGCGCCTTTCGGTGCCAGCAGGTCGGCGTAGTTGTCGAGCGACTGCAGACCGACGAGCGAGCGATCGAGCGGCCCTCCGCCGAACTCCGCGCAGTACAGCTCCACGACGGATTGCGAGAAGGCCAAGCCCAACCGCGGCAGCATGCGGGGGCTCGGCCATTCTGCCGGATCCCAAGGCGCGGGCGGCGCGACGAGCATGACGATCGGTGCGCCGCTGACGCGCGCGCGTTGGCCCTCGGCGCCCTCGAAGTGCAGCCGCTTGCCCTGCTCCAAACGCAGGCGCAGCTCATGGAACGGTGCAAATCGGGTGTGATCGGTGTCTACGAAGACTGCTTCCGGGTTGGCCAGCGAGCCCACCCATTTGCCGCCGTAGCCTTGCCGCAGGCATTCTCCGATGTAACTCGCGAGCATGACTTGCGCCGGGAACGCGGTCGCCGAGAGCGCGGGGCGCGGGGCGCGCCCGTACATCACGTCCAGCACCGCCTCCACACGCGCGATGCTGCCGACCGACAGATCGAAGGGCGCAAAATGGCGCCACACGGGCTCGGTCGTGAAGAAGCCTGCGGCCATCGTCGCCAAGAGCGGGATTGCGTCGGTCGCGCTCTCGCCGACCAAACCGCGCAGCTCGCGCGCGGCGCCCAGCTCGAACGCGGCGATCGTGCGCGCGTGCTCGCCACTGAATAGCTCGATCTCGACCTTGTCCCAAAGTCGCACCGCGGAGCTCGCCGCGCGCGACGGGATCGCCTCGATGTCGCGCAGGGTAACTCCAAGCTGTTGCAGCCGATCACACATGCGCTCGGCTTCCTCGGGCGACAGCGCGTGCAGGCGTTCCCAGGCGGCTTGCGCGTCGTCCATTTTGCCGAGACGCGCAGCCGCTAAGCTGATCGCGGCTTCTGCGTCGAGCGCGTTCGGGTCCAACTTGAGCGCGGTTTGCGCGGTCGCGATGGCGCGCTCGGGGTCGCCCTTTTCCGACAAAATCGCGGCGCGCAGCGCTTGCGCCAACGCGGGGATGGGCCCGCTCTTGGCTCGCAGACGCGCCATGACGACCTCGGCCTCGTCGATCGTCTGATGATTGGGCGCGTGGCGCGCAGCGCGCACTAGTGCCCAAATGAGCACCAGCTGCACTGGTGTGGAGTCCGGGTCGTCTTGGCTGGCCAAGCGCGCTTGCACGACGGCGCGCTCGGGCTCACTGGCTTCGATCAAGAAGCGAGCGCAGGCTGCGCGTAACTCGGGTTCCAAGAGCGGTGCACCCTCCAAGCGCTGAATGTGCGCCAGCGCGCGGTCGTGCACACCTTGCTCCCACAGCGAACGCGCCCGCGCGAGCATCGAGTCGGGGCCGTGATCGCGGACGGTGAGCGACAAGTGGTCGCTGCTCGGTGCCGGCTTGCTCTCGAGTCCCTGTTCGGAGGAGGGCGGCGGCTCGGGTTCGCTTTGACGGATTGTATCACGGGGTGCCTCCGGCAGCTCAAGCTCGAGCTCGAACTGCAGTGACGCCGTGCGCGCCCCGGGGGCGTAGCTGGGAGCCATATTCGTCGGCGGCGTGAAGCGCGGCAGCATCGGCGCGCGCGGAATTTCGGGCATGCTCAAGCTGCGCCGCTGTTCGCGGATGATCTTCTCTGCAGGTTGTCGTCGCGAGCTTGGTTCGGGCGGCGCCCCGAGGTCGTCGTGATCGGTGTCCAGGTCGTCCACGCCGAGCTCGATGACCGGCGCGCTCGACTCTTTGCGCGGAGGCTCAGACCACTTGGCAGGCGGCTTGGACGGAACGATAACCGCTGGCGCGCCGCCCGGGTCGAGCGTCGCGCGCTGAAAGCCGAGGCGATCGGGGCGCAAGGTGCCGCGCTCGGCTGCCGCGAGCATGGCGCTGGCTTGTGGAAAGTTTGGCTCAGCCAACATCAGCTCGCGCAGTCGCTCGACCACGCCCGGCGCATCCAAGCGACCGCGTTGATACAAGAGACGCGTGGCGAAGTACGTGATCGCCGTGCGGTGAACGTTCAGATCACCCAAGTCGGCGAGCAAGCGTTGAGCCGCGTCGATCTCCGCGCGATCGAGCTTCTCTTCAATTTCAAGTAAACGCGGGTGATCGAGAGGCCCCGAACCCATATGGCGATAGTCTCGCGTTCCAGCCGCAATGAGAAGGGTCGTGCACCCGATCGCAAAAACAAGCCCTAGTTCATGGCCGTTTTGGCCACGCGCCGTCGCCCGACAAGGCGCTCAGGCCGGTTCCGCGTGGCGTCAGCGGGGGAGGATGCCACCCCCAGCGCTGTCTCCGGCGACCCCGCCTGCTCCAGAATCGGGCACCTCGTTCACCCCAGCTACGCCGCCTGCTCCGCCACCGCTCAGCGTGCCCGCTGGCTGATACGGATAATTCGCGAGCGCGGCTTTGACGGCTTCGCCTTGCATCGTGGGCGTGTAGTCCCAGTCGGAAATGAGGGCGGGGAATTTGCAGTCGGCGGGCCACCACGCCCAGGCCGTCCAGGAGATGTGAAGTTGGTAGGCGTATTGGGTGAGGCTCGTGTCCCAGGCGCCGGTGCAGCTGGGCGTGCCATCACCGAACTCGGTAGCAATCACGGGCGCAAGGTTTTGGCTCGCTAGATAGCCGAACATGCTGTCCCATTGCGTGGCGGGATCTTGCGGGTAGTACGGGTGCGTGGCGTACATGATGTTGTAGCCCTGGATCTTGTTGGCATACACGCCCGAGAGATTGAACGCCCAACCAATGCCGCCGGCGATGACTACGTTGTTAGCGCCCGTGGCGCGCACGGCGTCGTAGAGATCTTGCATGCCCACCGCTTGGTAACTAGCGACGCCGCCAACGGTGCCGCCGCGTAGCCACACTTGCCAGGAGATGTCATGGGGCTCGTTGTACAGCTCGAACAGCACGTGGCCGTCGTTCCGGTACTTGCCGGCGACCTCGGTCCAAAACTGTTTGGAGTTTGCGTCGGCCATTTGTTGCTGATCGGCGTGGCCGGCTTGGCCGTGGCCACCGCCGGCGACCGAAGCCGTCAAATCACCGCGATCGGACCAGTGCAGATCGAGGATGACGTCTAGCCCCGAGGCTTCGGCGTCCGTTACGGCCTGGTCGACCGTGCCGGCGTAGGCGGGATCGTAGAGCGCGGCGCCCGCGAGCCAGAAATCCTGGTTCAGCGCGATGCGCACCACGTTCGCGTGCCAGGCGGCCATTGCGGCGAAGTCCGAGCGTGGAATGCCCTCTGAGTTGTTCCACTCACCCGATGAATCCCACTCCAGCGACGGGCGATCCAGGCCGTGGAATAGGTGTGCGGTGCCGTCGGCGCTGCACACACTGGCGCCGTTCGTGTAGTAGCCGCCCGGTGCGGTCGCCACATTGACGCCGTAGTCCGGCGTGCAGGTCAGCGCTTTGGGCGGGCCGCTCGGGCTGTCGTCGCTGCTTGAGCTGGAACCGGCATCACAGCCGGTCAGCGTCGGAAGCACCAGCAAGGTCGCCACAAAAACCCGCAGAAATCGTCGCATTTGCCTAGTATACAGCCAAATCTAAAAAACGGGAACCGGTTCCACGTTGGACGCAATTGTGCACGGAGAAAGGCCGTTGTTGTACAAATTCTTCGAACCCCCGGCGAACAGCTTGCCGATGAACACACCGACGTCTTCGTCGGTGTTGACGCTCTCGGTGACGGGGAAATTGCCAGGTCGCCACAAAAAGAAAAATGAAACGTCCCGCTGGCATCGGGCGGAGTGATCAAGATGACCGGCGCCGATTCTTCGTGCCAGGAATGGGCAGTGCTGGGTTGCCCGCCGCCACAGGCGGCGAGGAGCCATGCAACGGACACGAGAAGTCGTCCCCGCAACTCTGTAAGCGCATTGTTCATCGCTGAGTGCCGCCTCGGCACGCACGCAGCTAGAAGCGACCACTCACCAGCACGCGGCCGAAGCCAAGCCCAACCTGCGTTGTTGGCTGCTCCTGCTTCGCTGGCGAGGCCGTGAACCAGAGCACGGCGCCACCGGCCAGCCCCGCGGCGCCAACGACGAACGAGATCGTCGACAAGTTCCCGGCTGAAATGGCCTGACTGCGCAACTGAACGCCTTTGTCGTCGGTGCAGGTCGAGCCGCTGCAGTGGCTGTCGGCCGCGTCATGTTTGGATTTGGACTGCAAACCGAAGATCGTGCCGAGCGTGACCCCCGCAACGCCGATCACTCCAGCGCTAACTGCTAGCGCGCGCGGCGCGCCGAACGAGCCTTGCGCGGACGAGGTCGGCGCGGGCCTAACTGCTTCGCTCCCGGGGGCGACGGCGCTGGCGGCGGCGCGGCGGGCGCGGCTGCGGCCACCGGTTCCACGACGAGATCGGGTACTGAAATCTCGACCGTGCTGCCGGCTCCCTTGAGCTCGACCTCCGTTCGCCAAGGTTTGCGACCAGGCGCCGAGGCGCTGATGTGATGAGCTCCCGGATCGGCCGGGATGGGCAGTTGCCACTGCGCCTGGCCGACCACGGTATCGTTACGGTGCACCTCGAGGCCGGGAGTGTCCGGGTGCGTCACCGTAATCGTCAGCTTGGAGAGCTTATTCGTGAGCGCATCGGCGCGCGAGCGAGCCACTCGCGCTGCGCCAGCGTTCTTGTCTGCGCGCGCCGCCGATTCGCCTTCGAGAAAGGTGCTCCAGGCGCTTGCGTAACGCCCCGAGGCTTCGTAACAGGCAGCCAAGTTCAGCAGCGTGCCGACGCCGGGGTCGAGCCGTTGGCTCTCCGCGAATTTCGGGCAGGCGTCCGCTTGCTTGCCGGCTGCCATCAGCTTTTTTCCCTGTTCGAACAAGGCTTGGGCAGCGGCCGCGTCGTCGTGTGGCTCCGCCAGTGCCTGTGCTGAGGAGGCGAGAAGTCGCCCGCTGCGGGGGTGGTTCGTGCTGGGCATGGGGTTGGGCGCGGCCACGTTGTGCGGCGTCCCGGCCTGTAACGCCATTCTCGGCAACGAGGCAGGTCATATCGCCGTGAACCTCCGCCCAGACTTGCAGCACGATCGCTTCAAACTTGAAGTCGAACGGGGCAAGCAGCGCGTCATGCCCGTTCCTGAACAACGGCTGCAACTGCGCCCTGACGTTCACGGCCACGGGAACTACGGGTGACTCGTACGCTAAGATCACCAACAGTGAATACATCAACAGCAAAGATGAAGGTCACGCCGTCAGCTACTGCGTTCAGACCATCAACGGCGTCGTCACGCTGACGACATCTCAACAGACCACCGCGAACTACACGTTCGAGCATGTCCTGACGCTGAGCTCTCGCTGATCGAATCCCGCGAAGACACAAACGCTCACTTAGGGAGCGACGTCACGCAGCGGAAACCGATGCCGTGACTTTGGGCGTTGGGAACCTGCGCGTAGCGGAACGAGGGGTGGAGCCAGGCTTCGAAGCCGCCGTTCCAGGCGCCGCCGCGGATCACCTTGCGCTGTCCCTTGTCCGGGCCCATCGGGTTCTTGGCGGCGTCGGGCGTGTAATCCCCGTACCAGTCCGCCACCCACTCCCAAACGTTGCCCACTACGTCATACGGACCGAAACGCGAGCGCCCTGCGGGGAAGCTTCCGACGGGCGCCGTGGTGGCGAAGCCGTCGTCGCCGCTGCCCAATTGCTTGAGCTCGACTTTGTGCTTTTTGGCCCAGGCCACGCATTGCGCGTCACAGGCGTTCAAGTGTTGCGCGGTCGGCGCGTCATCACCCCACGGGTAGATGCGGCCGTCCGGGCCTCGCGTAGCAAACTCCCACTCGGCTTCGGTGGGTAGCCGTTTGTCGTTCGCTTTGCAGTAGTTGTCGGCCATGGCCCAGGTCACGCAGGTGATCGGGTGGTCGAGCTTTTCCGGATCGGAGCCGGTGCACAGTGGAGAGTACGTCGCGCGCTCGGAGGCGGTGATCTTGGGCCACTCCACTTCCGTGGGTGCGCGTCGGCACTTGCCCACGTCCGAGCAGGCCTTGTATTTCTTGGCGCTGACCTCGTACAAATCCATGCACACCGAGTCGACCGACACGTTGTGCGAAGGCTTTTCGTTGTCGGCGGCGTCCTTCAAATCCGAGCCCATGAAGAACTGACCGGCGGGGATTTGCACCATTTCCGCAGGGCAAGTCACAGCTGCCGGCGCGGCGGCAGAAGCGACTGGCGGAGCGACTGCCGACGCAACCACGCCTGCCGGCGCGTTCGTGGCTGTGTTCTTGGGCTCGCCAGCGCCGTGCTTACCGCCGAGCAGCAGCACGGCAGCGGCGGCCAGCGCGGCAATGCCCAGGCCACCACCGATGTAAAGCCCAGTCTTGCTCCTCGCGGCGGGCTCCCCAGCCGTGTTCAGGGTCGCGGGGCTACTGGTGTTGAGCGCGTTCGGCTGTGAGCCGCGCATCGATCCAGCTGCGAGTTGCGTGGGGCGAATGCCGAGCTCGCCGGGGCCGGTGAGCGAGGGACGAAAGCCGGCCTCACTGTAGAAGCCTCCGTACGCTTGCTCGAGCGCCGCCCAGAACTCGCGAGCGCGCGCGTAGCGATCTTCCGGCGCGATCGCGAGCGCCTTGGCGAACACCGATTCCACCGCGTCCGAAACCTGCACGCCCAAGTTGCGCGGCGTGGGGCGGCGCTGCGTGTTGCCCGAAGAGACCGCGAGCTGCACCACGTCCTCGCCGTCGAGCGCGGATTTGCCGGTCAGCATTTCGAGCGCGACGAGCGCGAGCGCGAACACGTCCGTCCACGGCCCCGTAGCGCCGTAGCTGCGGCTGAATTGCTCGGGCGCGCCATAC
>DATCFJ010000150.1:0-3469 GCA_036509605.1 Polyangiaceae bacterium
CGGCGCCGCCCTGCGCGTAAGCTTCGCGCCCGGCATTGGCGGCCAGCCTTGCGTGCGCATGAAACGGCAAAGGGTAGTCGTGCCAGACCAGCCGCACCTTGCCCGCGTAAACGCGGAGCATCTGAGTCAGCACTGGGTGCACGTTCGCGCAGAACGGGCACTCGAAATCGCTCCACAGCTGAACCACGACTTTCGCACTCATGGCGCCCAAGCTCGGGTTCGCGGCGTTGGGCAGCGGCACGCGCTTCTTGTCGAGCCGCGTGACGGGTAAATCTTCGAAACGGATGGCAGCGCCGTTGGTCGCTCCTCGGGGCTCTTCCGAAGCCGTGCTTCGGGCGCCGGAGGTCAGGTCAATCTGTCCGTTGGCTTGCGCTGCGCGGGGAGGCGACGTGCCTCCCCCGCAACTTTCCGTGAGCAACAGGGCGGCCGCGAGCACCGCCCCGGTTGCTGCACGGAACCTCACTTCTCGCCCGCCTCTTTCAAAGCGCGGTTGATGAGCTTCTTGAACGCCGCTTCCGGTTGAGCGCCGCTCACGTAGTAGCCATTGATCACGAACGCCGGCGTACCGTTGATGCCGGCCTTGTTGCCGAGCTCGGCGTCAGCGTCGATCTTGGCCTTGTGCGTGCTGCCGTCGAGCGCAGCCTTGAACTTGTCCATGTCGATGCCTTGCGCTTGGGCCTGCTTTTCGAGGGCCGCGCGATCGGTGCGAGCCTCGTCAGCTGCGTCGGATCCGAAGATCGCGTCGTGGAACGTCCAGAAAGCCGCAGAGCCCTTCTGAGCGAACACTTCTTGAGCGGCCTCGGCTGCCAGCGGCGCGTTCTTGTGGAACGGCAGCGGCATGTGACGCCACACGATCTTGATCTTGTTGCCGTACTCTTTTTCGATGGCCTGAACCGTCGGTTCCACGCGCTTGCAGAACGGGCACTGGAAGTCCGAGAACTCCTGAATCACGACCTTGGCGTTCGAGCCACCCTTGGCCGGATCGGTGTTGTCGGGCGCCGCAATCTCCTTCTTCTCTGGCGGCGGCGGCTCTTTGCCTTCCTTCATGATTTCGTCGTAGACCTTGGCGCGCGACGTGCCCTTGGCCACGAGCGCCTTGGCCTTCGCCAACTGCTCGTCGATCGACTTCTTGAAGTTCTCGAACGGTTGGGCGCCGCTGAGACGCACGCCATTGATGAAGAAGTGCGGCGTACCGCGAGCCTGCAAGTCACTGGCTAGATCGATGCTGGCATCGAACTTGTCGGCGAACTTGTTGCTGTCGATGTCCTTCTTTACTTCGTCCCAGCTGATCCCGACCTTGTCGGCGATGCCCTTCAGGTCGTCGTCTTCGAGCTTGGGGTTACTGGCGAACAGTTGGTCGTGCGCGTCCCAGAAGCCCTTGTCGCCCTTCTTGACGTAAGCGAGACGAGCGAGCGTGGCCGAAGGCTTGGCGCGCGGGTGGAACGGCAGCGGGTTGTCTTTCCAGACGATGCGCAGATCGTTGCCGTACGCGACCGCGACCTGTTTCAGCGTGTCTTCGACGCGCTTGCAGAAGGGGCACTGGAAGTCCGAGAACACGACCATCGTGACGAGCGCGTCCTTCGGGCCGCGTACTGGATCGTCTTCCAGAACTTGAACCTTCCAAACGCTCTTGTCTTCTTCTTCCGGGTCGGGCTTCTTGGCGGTGTCAGCCGGAGCGGGGGCCGCAGTTTGGTTCTTGTTGGTTAGCGTGACGTACACGTCAGACGGCTTCGTGCCGCTGGCGACCAGCTTTTGAGCCTCGGCGAGCTGTGCGTCGATCACCTCGGTGAACTTGTCGAGCGGCTGAGCGCCGCTGACCGTGACACCGTTGATGCGGAACGCCGGCGTGCCGTTGGCTTGGATCTTGGTCGCGAGCGCCATGTCCTCGTCGATCTTCGCCGAGTACTTCTTGGAATCGAGGGCTTCCTTGAATTTGGCCTTGTCGACGCCGGCTTCGACGGCCCACTTCTCGTAGTTCTCCGGGCTCAGCGTTTGCTGATTGGCGAACGCGGTGTCGTGGAACTTCCAGAATGCGTCGCTGCCCTTGAGGCCGAACACGGCCATGGCGGCTTCTGCGGCCGGGCGCGCATTGGGGTGGAAGGGGAGCGGGTTGTTCTTCCAGACCATACGCACCTTGGTCGGGCCGTACTTCTCGCGCACCTGCTTCAGCGTGGGCTCCACGCGGCTGCAGAACGGGCACTGAAAGTCGCTGACGGCGACAATGGTCACCGGTGCGTTGGCATTACCCCATTGTGGATCGCGAGCGCTCACCGGAACGCTGGCGGTGCTCTGGTCAGGAGCGCTGGCGCTCCCGGATTCGGCCTGAATGTCGGGGCCTTTGCCTTTGTCGAGGCCCCACATCAGGAACATGCCGGCTAGAAAGCTCATAAAGAAGCCGACGATTGCGGTTCCCTTGTTCATGATTGTCTCCCAAGGCTCGGGCTCGGTCGTGAAGACCGAAACCGAGCGGTTCTGTTACGAATGAATAGCGGACGAAAGTGCTTGCTGGCCCACAGCGCGTGTTCGGCGCGGGCGCAGAGTGAGCGACGCACGTGACGCCTGAATGACGTCGCGCTTCGCGCTGAAAATTTTGTGCGCGCTCAGACTCGCGGCGGGCGATCGATGGTGCGCGCGAAGCCGGTAGCGGGGACGTCTTGCTTGTCGGCCGCGGGCGAGAGCCGAGCTCCGGCCGAGCACGGGCCGAAATGCGGGAACAAGGGCAGCGCGCGGATCGGCAGCTCGGGCATGCTCAGCTGGCTCGGTGCCTCGCGGTTCGGCGCACCTAGCGCGCACAGCGGAGCGCGATCGTCAGCACAGGGGTTCACGGCGCGGAGCGCGTCCGTGCTGGTCGGCGTGCCGATCGGCGGCGCGGCTACGGTCTGCGCGTGAATGCCGCACATGGGCGCGGCCGCGAACGCGCTCGAGGCCCAGCCCAGCGAAAGCACGAACGCGGTCAACGTGCAGAGCCGCACCAACCATCCGTGCTGAGAGTTCGTCGCCGAGGGCATCTCGATTGACCGTTTGAAGCGTGAGCGCGGGGCAGTCTACCCGCAGGGCCTCGCCGCACAACCGACAGGCCCCAGCCGCCATTCCGAAAGCGCTTGACTTTCGCATGTCAGTTTATTGCCTACATCGGATCACATAGGCACAGTGGGGTCATGAGCAGCCCCGACGCAGCGAGCAACGACACGAAATCACAAGAGAATACGGTCTGTGATAGCGATGCGCTGCCGCGTCGCTTCGAGCGGTATACGCTCCTGAAGCGTATCGCTCGGGGCGGCATGGGCGAAGTTTATCTGGCCACCGCCGGCGGTATCGAGGGCGCTGAACGGCCCTGCGTCGTGAAGGCCATTCGCCGCGAGCACGAAGAGGACCGCTCGTTCCTGGCCCGTTTCTTAGACGAGGCGCGCATCCAGGCTCAGCTCCAGCACCCGGGTGTGGCGCAAATCGTCGAGGCCACCAACGACGC